>JBATJF010000159.1:0-5123 GCA_049668345.1 Gammaproteobacteria bacterium | reverse complement strand
CCTCAGACCGTATCGGCTGTGGGCGGGGGGTGCTTTAGATGGCGCCTGGCGCCAGCGGGGGCAGGATACAGTAGAAACAAGTGGAGCCGGCGACAGGAGTCGAACCCGCGACATCTTCATTACAAGTGAAGCGCTCTACCAACTGAGCTACGCCGGCATCTTGGCCATCAGGACAAGGCGCCCTATTCTATTGAAAGGCCGGTTTACCTGCAATTGATCAGTCTGTCACAGGCAGGCCCGCGCACGCAGCTGCAGAGCCGGGTTCTCGTCCATCAGCTTGTCCAGCACCGGCGCGGCCACATCCCGGCCCCGGAATTCCAGCCAGTAGGCGTCCTGCGTGACATAGCGCGCCTCGAGGATGGCATCCAGCCCCAGCTCCCGCACCTGTAAAAGGCGGATCTCGGCGCGCGCGATGTCCTTGAATGTGCCGAGGGACATGAAATTATCCTTGCCGATGAAATACTCGTGGTCATTCCGCTCATCCAGCATTTTCGCGATCTGCAGGGCCTCCTTGCGTGCCATTGCCGGCAGATATATCCAGTAGCCATTTTCCTTCGTGTCCTCGGCGATGCGCTGTCCTGGCTCCAGACCGAGTTCACCGAGTTTGCCCGCCACCGCGTGCAGCTGCTCCTCCACGTAGAACGGCCCCAGCACCTGGCATGGCGCCGGCATGCCCGCGCCCGGCGGCTGCGACAGGGTCAGTTCGTCGATGCCTGACATTTCCCGTCCCGGCGCCGTTGCAGACTGTTGTTTCAGTTCCTGCAGGGTCACGAGCGGCCTGGCGGTGGCCGGCAGCGGCGGCAATTCGCGCGCCGTTTCGCCCACCGTCCCGCTGCTGAAAAGGTTCCAGCCAAAGTAAACCAGGTTGGCGACAAGCAACAGGTAGACAAGGTGACGCATCAGTGTTCTCCGGCAAGTATGGCGATCCCTTCAGGACCAGGTCAGCATCGTATCTTGCGACAAGCCGTAGCAGCGGCGCCAGCCGCTGCGCATCGCCGCCGGTAATCACGACCGCGGGCTGCAAGCCCGTACTGGCGGCCAAGTCAGTTGCGATGCGCTCGATTGCCGCTGCCGGCATACAGGCTGCCGCTGCTGATCGCCCCGGACGTCGTGGTCGCCAGTGGCACGGGTGCCGGATCGTCGTGAGGCAGCGGCAGGACATCCTGTGGGATGACGTCAACTCGGGATCAGGCTGTAGGATACATCTGGGCAGGGGAAAAATCCTTCGGATAACACCTTCAAGCGTTAGCTGCGGGGTGAGGCGGTCAAGCTGCCGGCAACACGGGGCCTGAGGCACAGGCGACCGGGTAAAAGCAGCCGAGGCGGCGGCCCGGGAAACACTAACCTGATATCGATTCCCGGAGAATCGCCGGGCACAAAACCTGACTTGAAGTCCGCTGGAGTCGATCGTCAAGGAGATCCGGCGCCGTGCCCGCGTTATCGATGCATTGACGGCTAGGCAATCGGCAGTGATGCTGAGGTCTGCATGGGTGCGAGACATGGCCTCGACAAACCGGCGGGCGCGTTTTTTTCTGCCCCTGTAACCGTTGTATGAACAGACATTGGAGCCAGCCAAACAGACCCCCGCGTTCCGCGATGGACCGGTGTACTGCTGAAGGATACACATATTGGCCTGCGCCTCCTGCTTCCGTATACTGAGCGCCACGGCAAGCGCAGTCGTGCTCTGCGGCTCAAGCCCTACAACCGGCAGAAAAGCAGTGACCGCTATGCATACTGGATCAGGTCCGGTGCCGTGTGGTGCCGGCATGTGCCCGGTCCGATGCAGGTCGATAATATGCGAAGCGATGAGAAACCCAGAAACGGCCTAGCAGGACTCAAACACTGGCGCTATGATCTGGGCGCCGGACTGCAGGTCGCGCTGGTATCCATGCCGCTCTCGCTGGGTATCGCGGTGGCCTCAGGTGCGCCACCCATCACCGGCATCATCTCCGCAATCATTGCCGGCCTGATCTTTCCATTTCTCGGTGGTGCGTATGTCACCATCAGCGGCCCTGCGGCTGGCCTTGCGCCGGCACTCCTCGCCGGCATGCTGGTGCTGGGCAATGGCGACCTTGCCGCCGGTTATCCGCTGCTACTGGTCGCCATCTGCCTCACCGGCGCGGTGCAGATCGTTTTGAGCCTCATCAATGCGGGCCGTTTCGCCATCTTTCTGCCGGTGACCGTGGTGGAGGCGATGCTCGCCGCGATCGGTATCATGATCATCGTCAAGCAAATCCCGCCCCTGCTCGGTGATCTTGCACCAGTGAGTAAGGATATGTTCACCGCCATTCTCAAGCTGCCTGAAAGCATGGCACGAATCGAGTGGCCGGTGTTTCTGATCGGCGCACTTTGCCTGTTCCTGATGTTCTATCTGAACCACTCGCGCCTGACCTGGGCGAAGCGGCTGCCGCCCGCGCTCGCCGTGGCCTTGATCGGCATCCTGCTCGGTTATGTCTTCAACCTGGACGCCAGGCATCTGATCAGCATGCCAGACGACATTCTCAAAGGCGGCATAACCCTGCCGGCCTTCGACGATGTCTGGCAAAGACCGGAGCTCTGGGGCAGTGTCATCATCGTCGTTGTCACGCTCACGCTCATTGACGGTATCGAATCGCTCGCCACGATTGCAGCGGTCGACAAGATAGACCCTTTCCAGCGCAAATCGCAGGCCAACACCACTTTGCGCGCGATGGGTGTGTCGAACATGATGTCCAGCATCTTCGGAGGCCTGACGATCATCCCCGGCGGCGTCAAGAGCCGCGTCAACATCGATGCCGGTGGCCGTACTCTGTGGGCAAATTTCTACAACGCTGTCTTTCTGATCATCTTCCTGTTCCTGGCCAAAGACTTGATCAGCCGTATACCGCTGGCAGCCATCGGCGCCATTCTGGTATATGTCGGCTGGCGGCTGTGCGAATACCGTGTATTCCAGAAGACCTACGCCATCGGCCGCGACCAGATCGTAATCTTTTTGATCACCGTTGTCGCGATTCTCGCGACTGATCTTCTATACGGCATCCTGATCGGAATCGCCGCCGAGATCTCCATGCTCGCGTATCTGCTGAGCCCCTCGTTCCGCACCGTGCTTACCGGGCGGCTCACATACAGTCAGGCCACTACCTTGGTGTTGCGTAATTTGATTAACCTGTTCCGCAGCCCTGTCATCAAGGTGAAGCTTGAAGAGCTAAGCGGCCAGCCGCATTACAATATTACCCTGGGATCGGTGGTGTGCTTCAACCTGCTGCCACTCGACAGGCTTCTGCAGTCGTTGCCACAGGGCGCGGCGATAACGCTCGCAGCCAGCGAATCCGGACATCTCATCGATCACACCGCCATGGAGTATCTGCACAACTTTCAGGAAGAGTGTTTGCTCGAAGGCAGGGATTTCCGTCTCACGGGCATGGAGAACTATTACCAGTTCACCCCGCACACGCTGTCCGCACGCATGCACGACGCCAAACTGGTGCGGGAAAGGGCAAGCCTGTCTGACCGCTCACGGATGCTGGAAGGAATCGCTGCCCGCCACGGCCTTGATTTTCACGACGAGATCGTCGGCACCCTGAACCTGCACGATTTTGTCTATCTGCGCCGTGGTAACATGCGTCAGGAATGCAATGTCATGACCGGCCTGTATGCCAGCTGTCATGTGAAGCTGTTCGATTACAGCCATACCGCCGCGCCAGATTATTACGCCGAGCATCGGCATACGCTCATTATCGTAAGGCCGCAAGGCGAACTGGTGGAGATGCCTGATCTGGTAGTCACGCCGGGACATTATCTGCAGCGCTATCTGGTTGAGTTCGAAGAGTTCGACACACCAGCGCTCACCGCTGCCAGTCACGAACACCGCTGGTACCGGCGCCCGCAGGGTATCGTCCCGGAGGGTTTGATCAAGAAGCTGCTGATACTGCTGGAGAACTATCCTGGCATCTACATCGAGATTCGCGACAATGTACTGCTTGCCTTTCATCCCGGCCGCGAACTGGAGAGCGAAGACGGTATCGCAAGCCTGCTTGGCATCGCCAACCTGGTATGTGCGACGCACGACGGCATCGTATCGACCTAGGCGTATGCAAACCGACGGCAGTGCTGCAAACCACCGTTGCGGTCCACTACCCTGCTACTCGTCGAGGGCGCACGACGCAACCTGACAGCGATCGCCCGCAACGAAACATCACGGGCAATACTCGGCAACCCTCTTCGCGTACTGCCAACGCCAGCATCAGGCGGGATCGCCGCCGTGTGGCGGAACAGAGAGACGACCACCCGGCCAGTGCTACGGACCCGGAGCGGAGGGAGGATGCCAGACTCGACGGCGCACAGGCCAAATTCGCTTTAACTTGCGAAGGATCTGCCACCCAGAATGGGAAAGCGAGCTGCCGCCATTTGGACACGTGAAAATCGCCCGCCCCCGTTGAGACGAATCAAAGATGGGATAAATTATGACTGCTCGCCGGATTAAAAAGTCACACAGCGAAGCAGCAAGTGAAAACAAACATGGATGATTGTATTGAAATGGCCTGGTTTGCCAGTCCATGCCAATCACGAGAACAGCGATAACTTTAACTTATCGAATTACCCGGAGCCGGCGACAGGAGCCGAGCCCGCGACATCTATAATGACAAGTGAAGCGCTCTACCATCTGAGCCACGCCGGCATCATGGCCTGTCGCTGAGGATTCGTATCCTGTCGAAATGCCTGAGCCTGCAATTCAGGCGCCGGTCGCGGACAGGAAATTGTATCAAGCTGCAAACCCGGGTTCTCTTCCAGCACGTCGTCCAGCACGCCTGCGGCCCCGGCTCCGCCCCGGAATTCCAGCGAGTAGGCGTTGGGCGTGACAGCGTGTGGCTCGAGTCTCGCATCCAGGCCCAGTGCCTTCACCTGTTGCAGGCGGATTTCGGCACGCGCGAATTCCGTGAACGTACCCAGCGACATGAAATTGTCCTTGCCGATGTAGTACTCGTGATCCTTGCGCGCCTCCAGTTGCCGCGCGATATCCAGGGCCCTGGCACGCTCCATCGCGGGCAGGTATACCCAGTAGCCGTTTTCCTTACTGCCCTCGGCAACTCGTTGCCGTGGCTCCAGCCCGAGCTCGTCGAGGCGGCTCGCGACCGCATGCAGTT
>JBATJF010000158.1:0-3228 GCA_049668345.1 Gammaproteobacteria bacterium | reverse complement strand
TGCCATCACTCTCGGGGATTTGCATGCCATGACGGCGCGCGGCGAGAAGATCGCCAGCCTGACCTGCTACGATGCCGGCTTCACGCGATTGCTGGAGGCGGCCGGCGTGGAGGTGTTCATTATCGGTGATTCGCTGGGCATGGTGCTCATGGGTCATGATTCGACCGTAGCGGTGACCATGCAGGACATGGTGTACCACGCGGCGAACGTGGCGCGCGTCGGACAGCTTGCGTACCGGGTAGTGGACCTGCCTTACCACAGCTATACCGATGGCGCGCAGGCCCTGCACAACGCGCGCCGCCTGGTTGACGAGGGCGGGGCGCACATGGTCAAGCTCGAGGGTGGCAGCGACAAGGCGGGCATCGTGGCGCAACTGGTCGAGGCGGGTATACCGGTGTGCGGACATATCGGCCTGTTGCCGCAGTCGGTCGAACAATTCGGTGGCTACAAGGTGCAGGGCCGGGATGCGGCTTCGGCCGCGTCACTGCGCGCGGATGCGCAGGCACTCGAGGCGGCCGGTGCGGGACTGCTGGTGATGGAGTGCATCCCGGCGGCACTCGCGGCCGATATCACGCAGTCCGTTGGCATCCCCACCATTGGCATCGGCGCCGGTCCCGGCTGCGACGGGCAGGTGCTGGTGCTGTACGACATGCTCGGCATCACCCGGGGCAGGCTGCCGCGCTTCGTACACGATTTCCTCGGCACGGGCGGCAGCATCGCCGGGGCGGTGCGCGCCTATGTCGCTGCCGTGAAGACCGGCGCCTACCCGGCACCGGAGCACTGCTACTGAGGCCATGATGGAGACCGCCCGCAACACAGAGGCTTTGCGTGCCCGGACCGGGGCCTGGCGTCGCGCCGGCGAGCAGATCGCCTTCGTGCCGACCATGGGCAACCTGCATGCCGGCCACCTGGCGCTGGTGCGGCATGCCCGGAGCTGTTCCGACCGCATCGTGGTGAGCGTGTTCGTCAACCCGATGCAATTCGGACCCCGGGAAGACCTGGCCAGCTATCCCGTGACGCTGGCCGCGGACCAGGCGGCGCTCGAGCAGGCCAGCGCCGACCTCCTTTACCTGCCCGGGATGGCGGACATCTACCCGGATGGCGTGGAGCGCACCACGCGTGTCGTGGTGCCGGGACTGAACGCCATGCTGGAAGGGGAGCACCGGCCCACGCACTTCGACGGCGTCAGCACGGTGGTCGCGAAACTGTTCAACCAGGTGGCGCCGGACAGCGCCGTGTTCGGCGAAAAGGACTTTCAGCAGCTGCTGCTGATCCGGCGCATGGTCGCCGACCTGTGCATGCCGATCCGGATCGACAGCGTGGCCACGGTGCGCGAGCCGGACGGGCTGGCGCTGAGTTCGCGCAACAGCTACCTCGACCCCGCCGCCCGCGGGCTTGCCCCGCAGCTCTACCAGACCCTGCTCGACGTACGGGGTGTCGTCGAGGGCGGGGAGCGCGATTTCGCCGGCCTGGAGCAGGCCGCCCTGGCGCAGCTCGCGGAGGCAGGCTTCGATCCCGACTATGTCAGCATCCGGCGTGTGGCGGACCTGGCTAGGCCAGCGGCCGGCGATCAGGCGCTGATCGTGCTGGCGGCCGCCACCGTCGGTCGTGCGCGCCTGATCGACAACGTCAGGATATCAGTTGGTTAGGATGTCTATCTCAGGTTGAAACTATCCATTATTGTTGCAGTCTTATAAACGAGGCAGCATAATCACGCCGTTTCACGGACGCAGACAGGATGCAATCAGGCCCATGCAGATCACCTTGCTGAAATCCAAGCTCCACCATGCCAACGTTACCCACGCAGAACTCGAGTACGAGGGTTCCTGCGCCATTGACGGCGCCCTGCTCGAGGCGGCCAATATCCGCGAGTATGAGCAGATCCAGATCTACAACCTGAACAATGGCAAGCGTTTCACTACCTATGCCATCCGTGCCGAGGACAACTCCGGCATCATCTCGATCAACGGCGCCGCGGCACACAAGGCGAGTCCGGGCGACCGCATCATCATCTGTACCTATGCCAGCCTGTCGCAGCAGGAGGCCGCGGTGTTCAGGCCCACGCTGGTCTACCTCGACGCCGACAACCGCATCAAGGACCGGCGCAGCGCCATCCCGGTCCAGGTAGCCTGAACGCCGGGGGCGATTGCCAGCGTTTTTATCGACTTGCGCCCGGTTCATGACCGGGCGTCTTCATTGGCGCCGACGGCAGTGGCGGGTGTTTGAACCTTTCTTCCGGATCACGGCCTGATTTCATAGTCATGGATACGTTCCGGAACAGCCTGCTTTGCATCACGCTCCTGCTGGGCCTGCCGGCCGCGGCCGGTGCGGTCGAGGTGATCGAGAATTTCCTGGCCATGCGCTTCGTGCGCGTACCCGCCGGCGAGTTCGTCATGGGAACGGAAGATATCGAGGCGGCGCGACGGGAAGTGCCGGAACCCGACGTGGACACCGCGCGTGACGAAGCACCCGCCCATCGCGTTGTCATCAGCCAGCCGTTCTTGCTGGGCGAGACCGAGGTGACGCAGGGTGTCTGGCTGCGGGTGATGGAAAACCGGCCCGGCCCCGCGGCTCTCTGGTCGCGCCCCGACTGGGCGCAACTGCCGGTATCGGCGGCCTCCTGGTACATGGCGGCACGCTTCGTCGAGGAGCTCAATGCGCTGGACACCGATTACCGCTATCGCCTGCCAAGCGAGGCGGAGTGGGAGTACGCGGCACGTGCCGGGAATCCCGGGTTGCGCCCGGTGCCGCTCGACGAGCTGGAAGAGAATGCATGGTTTATCAATAACTCGGAAGATATTCCTCAGCCGGTTGCAACGCGCCGGCCGAATGCCTTTGGTCTCTACGACATGCTGGGCAACGTGTGGGAGTGGGTGGCTGACTGGTATGCGCCCGATGGCTATGCAGCGTCAACGATAACGGATCCGGCGGGCCCGGGCGAGGGGGTCGCGAAGGTGCGCCGCGGTGGCTCCTATCACTGCCCGTCACACCTGGTACGGCCTGCCTACCGGTCGGCCAATACACCGGACACCGCCTGGACGGTGCTGGGCTTCCGGGTGGTGGCCGAACCACGCCGGTTGACCACGAAAAATTATCACCGCCCGGTGTCACCCTTTCTGGTCCCGTCGCGTTAGCAGACACCAGGTAACCTACACAAAAGGACATCGCTATGAACATCAAACCCCGTTCCCTGCTGGCTGCTGTAGTTGCGCTTTCCCTGGCCGTGCC
>JBATJF010000157.1:0-7417 GCA_049668345.1 Gammaproteobacteria bacterium | reverse complement strand
CTCCCCGTCACCGATGAGCGGCGGTCCTGTCACACCACCTCGGATTGTGTCTCTGTCTATACCCGTTGCGACAGCTGCGGCTGCCCGGAGGCGATCAGTACGACCTGCCGCGACCGGCACGGGCAGGTCCTGCAGACGCTGTGCGCCGCCTATACATGAAGATGAAGCATGCACCGTCAGCGAGGCGCTGAGTACACCCGGTCACACGGACAGGCAGGCCGGCAGTCGTGCAGCAAGGTGGTGCGCGAGGACTATCGTCCGGCTGGCCAGAGCCGTGCACGTACGCTGAAACCGCTGACCCGGTCGGCGTGAACCAGGCCCGCAACGGTGGTGTTTGCGCGGCTGTTTCCCTAATATGGTCACGGCTTCCTTAGGGGTAATGTCAATCATGAAAAACACAGCCTTGCTTCAAGTCCTGGCCATCTCGCTGGTGGTATCCGGTTGTGCGGCCAGCCTGGTCTACGATTCCGGCCGCGGCTGGAAACAGCAGGAGTGCCAGAAGATCCCGGACCGGCAAGAGCGGCAGCGCTGCCTGCAGTCCTCTGCCATGACCTACGAGGAGTACCGCAGGACGCTGGCTAAAGAGCAGGTCAGGTAATCGTCATGCCCGCGATCAATCACCGTGCAGCACCAAGTGGGGCGTGTTCCTGCTGAGCCTGAAAGATGCCATCGAGACCGGTGCGGGACGGCCATTCCCTGACGATATCCCTATCGATCACAGCGAGTAGCCGGTGTCGTGATCATGCCGGTCGTCGGTACGGCCTCGAAAGCGGCGCAAGCGGGTGAAGTGCCGCTGTTCGGCATCACCGGGATGAACTGCCGGCAGCGCTTTTCTCTGTAGATTGCATTACCGGAGACACCGATGATTGTGCTGGTAACCGATTTCGGTCTCGACGGGCCCTATACCGGCCAGGTGCAGGCCGTGCTGCATCAGCAGGCCCCGGGGGTTCCGGTGATCAGCCTGTTTGCCGACCTCGCGGCGTTCGATATCCAGGGTGCGGCCTACCTGCTGCCTCCCTATACGCAGGGTTTCGCCCCGGGCACGGTGTTTCTGTGCGTGGTCGACCCCGGCGTCGGAGGCCGGCGCCCTGGCGTTGTGGTGCGTGCAGACGGACGCTGGTTTGTCGGGCCGAACGAGGGACTGTTCGCAATCCTGGCGCGGCGGGTCGGGCAGGTCGAATGCTGGCAACTGCCGGAAGCGGCACAGGCTGCGGCCAGTTTTCATGCGCGTGATGTGTTCGCGCCGGTCGCGGCGCGGCTGGCGCGTGGTGGCGGCGAGATCGGGAAGCGGGTCGCGGTGGAGACACTGCTGATGCCGGACTGGCCGGACGACCTGTTCCGGGTGCTGTACATCGACCGTTATGGCAATGCGATTACCGGGGTGAGGGCCTCGGCCATTCCGGATGATGCGCTGCTGCGTACCGGTGATTACCTGTTGCCGCGGGCGCGCACCTTTTCCGACGTCGTCGTTGGCGCACCGTTCTGGTACCGGAATGCCAACGGGCTGGTGGAGATTGCAGTCAACCAGGGCAGGGCTGACCGACAGCTCGGGCTGCGGGTGGGAACACCGTTCAGGAAGTGATCTGTTCTGCCTTCGTGCGTCTGGTGCTGCTTTTCGCCGTGGCTGACTTTCTGCCCCGGCGCCGGTGTTGCTCCAGCGTCTGCCGGAGGTATTGCCCGGTGTAGGAATCGGTATGCCGGGCAACCTCCTGCGGTGTGCCGGTGGTGACCACGGTGCCGCCGCCGATGCCGCCCTCGGGACCCATGTCGATGATCCAGTCGGCGGTCTTGATCACGTCCAGGTTGTGCTCGATGACGATGACGGTATTGCCGTGATCGCGCAGCCGGTGCAGAACGACAAGCAGTTGTGCGATGTCGTGGAAGTGCAGGCCGGTGGTCGGCTCGTCGAGGATGTACAGCGTCTTGCCGGTGTCGCGTTTGGACAGTTCGCGCGCCAGCTTGATGCGCTGTGCCTCGCCGCCGGACAGGGTGGTGGCGTTCTGGCCGAGTGTCAGGTAGGACAGGCCGACATCCATCAGCGTCTGCAGCTTGCGCGCGACCACCGGTATGGCACTGAAGAACGGCACCGCGTCTTCCACGGTCAGTTCCAGCACCTCGTGGATGGTCTTGCCCTTGTAGCGCACGTCCAGTGTTTCGCGGTTGTAGCGCTTGCCCTTGCACACGTCGCACGGCACGAAGATGTCCGGCAGGAAATGCATCTCGACCTTGATGACGCCGTCACCCTGGCAGGCCTCACAGCGGCCGCCCTTGACGTTGAAACTGAAGCGGCCGGGCTTGTAGCCGCGCGAGCGCGCCTCCTGGGTGGCGGAAAACAGTTCGCGGATCGGCGTGAACAGGCCGGTATAGGTGGCCGGGTTGGAGCGCGGCGTGCGACCGATCGGGCTCTGGTCGATATCGACGATCTTGTCGAAGTGATCCAGGCCATCGATGGCCTCGCAGGGCGCGGACGCTTCGGAGGCACGGTTCAGCGCCTGGGCGGTGCGCCGGTACAGGGTGTCGTTGACCAGCGTGGACTTGCCGGAGCCGGATACCCCGGTTACGCAGGTCATCAGGCCGACCGGGATATCCACGGTGACCGATTTCAGGTTGTTGCCGGTGGCGCCCCTGATGGTCAGCACGCGGTCCGGGTCGTATGCCGTCAGGTGTTCCGGGATGGCGATGGCGGCCTGGCCGGACAGGTACTGGCCGGTGAGCGACTGCGGGTCCGCCATGATCTGTGCGGGTGTACCCTGCGACACGATGCGGCCACCGTGTACCCCGGCGCCGGGCCCGACATCGACGACGTAGTCGCCGGCACGGATCGCCTCCTCGTCGTGTTCGATCACGATGACGGTGTTGCCGAGATCGCGCAGGTGGGTGAGCGTGGCCAGCAGCCGCTGGTTGTCGCGCTGGTGCAGCCCGATCGACGGTTCGTCGAGCACGTACATCACGCCGACCAGGCCGGCGCCGATCTGGCTGGCGAGCCGGATGCGCTGCGCCTCGCCGCCGGACAGGGTGTCGGCGCTGCGTTCCAGCGACAGGTAATCGAGTCCGACGTTGACCAGGAACTCCATGCGCTGGTTGATCTCCTTGAGGATCTTGCCTGCAATCTCGCCGCGCCGTCCTTCCAGCTGCAGGGTGTTGAACAGCTCGCGGCTGCCGCCGACCGGCAGGGCGGTGATCTCGGGCAGGGTGCGGCCGGCCACGCTGACGTGGCGTGCAGCCTGGTTCAGGCGGGCGCCGCCACACGTCGGGCAGGACTGGTGGCTGAGGTAACGCGCCAGTTCCTCGCGCACCGTATTTGATTCGGTCTCGTGGTAGCGGCGTTTCATGTTAGGGATGATGCCCTCGAACGGGTGGCTGCGTTCCACCATGCCGCGGCGTTCATTCATATAGCGAAAGCGGATCACCTCGCCCTTGCTGCCATGCAGGATGATGTTCCGGATCCTGTCCGGCAGCTCCTCGAACGGCGTCTCGATGTCGAAGTCGTAGTGCGTGGCCAGCGAGGTGATGAGCTGGAAATAATAGGCGTTGCGGCGGTCCCAGCCGCGCACGGCACCACCGGCCAGGCTCAGTTCGGGGTGGCCGACCACGCGCTGCGGGTCGAAGAACTGGCGTTCACCGAGTCCGTCGCAGTCCGGACAGGCGCCGGCCGGATTGTTGAACGAGAACAGGCGCGGTTCCAGTTCGGTGATGGAGTAGCCGCACTGCGGACAGGCGAACTTGGCCGAGAACAGGATTTCTTCCGCCTTGCTGTCGTCCATCCATGCCACGCGCGCCAGCCCGTCCGAGAGCTTGAGCGCGGTCTCGAAGGATTCGGCCAGGCGCTGCTGCAGGTCCGGGCGCACCTTGAAACGGTCGACGACCGCCTCGATGACATGCTTGCGGCGCAGGTCGAGTTTCGGCGGCTGGTCGAGTTCGAAGATTTCGCCATCGATGCGTGCGCGGATGAAACCCTGTGCGCGCAGCTCCTCCAGCACCTGCACGTGTTCGCCCTTGCGTGCCTCGACCACCGGTGCCAGCAGCATCAGCCGGCTGCCCTCCGGCAGCGCCAGCACATGGTCGACCATCTGGCTGATGGTCTGGGCCTCGAGCACCGTGCCGTGTTCCGGGCAGTGCGGCGTGCCGACGCGCGCGTACAGCAGGCGCAGGTAGTCGTAGATCTCGGTGATGGTGCCGACCGTGGAGCGCGGGTTGTGCGAGGTCGACTTCTGTTCGATGGAGATGGCCGGCGACAGGCCCTCGATATGATCGACGTCCGGCTTTTCCATTATCGACAGGAACTGGCGCGCGTAGGCCGACAGCGACTCGACATAACGGCGCTGTCCCTCCGCATAGATGGTGTCGAAGGCCAGTGAAGACTTGCCGGACCCGGACAGGCCGGTGACGATGATCAGCCTGTCCCGGGGCAGGTCCAGGTCGATGTTTTTCAGGTTGTGGGTGCGTGCCCCGCGGATGTGTATGGTGTCCATGAATCGCTACGTCTGGCTGGCCAACCTGTTAATATACGGCGTTTTCGGGACGACGGCCAAAAGGATTAGCAGATTATGACGCAGGCGGTGGCCGGCGAAGCCGGCATGAGTCGCATCGAGTGGCGGGCGGCGCTGTCGCTGTCGGGTGTTTATGCCCTGCGCATGCTGGGATTTTTCATGATCCTGCCGGTTTTCGCGCTGTATGCCGCCGATCTCGAGGGCGTCACCCCGGCACTGACCGGCCTGGCCATCGGCATCTACGGTGTGACCCAGGCGCTGCTGCAGATTCCGGCCGGCTTGCTGTCCGACCGCATCGGACGCAAACCGGTGATCATCGGCGGGCTGCTGGTGTTCGCCGCCGGCAGCCTGGTCGCCGCGCTGGCGGATTCCATCTATATCATCATCCTCGGGCGCGCCCTGCAGGGTGCCGGCGCGATCGCGGCGGCGATCATGGCGCTGACCGCCGACCTCACCCGCGAGGAGCACCGCATCAAGGCCATGGCGCTGATCGGGATGAGCATCGGCATCTCGTTTGCCGCCGCGCTGGTGCTAGGCCCGGTGCTGAATCACTGGATTGGCGTGCCGGGTATCTTCGCCCTCACGGCCGTGCTCGCACTGGGCGGGGTGCTGGTGGTGGCCTTTGTCGTGCCGCGGCCGCAGTCCCTGCGCATCCACCGCGAATCGGAGGCGATCCCCGCGCAGTTCGGGCGCGTGCTGCGGAACGGCCAGCTGCTGCGGCTGGATTTCGGCATCCTGATGCTGCATGCCATCATGACCGCGACCTTCGTGGTGATGCCGCTGGTGCTGCGCGACGAGGCCGGCCTTGCGGCGTCCGGACACTGGAAGGTCTACCTGCCGGTGCTGGTCTGCTCGGTCGCGGCCATGGTGCCGTTCATCCTCCTGGCGGAGCGCGGGGGACGCACCAAGCCGGTATTTCTCGGCGCCATCGCCTTGCTGGTGCTGGTGGAGCTGGGGCTGTTTATCGTGCCGGTCACGCCGGTCAACATCGTGGCGCTGCTGTTCGGGTTTTTCACCGCGTTCAACCTGCTGGAGGCGATGCTGCCCTCGCTGGTGTCGCGTGCCGCGCCGGCCGATTGCCGCGGTACCGCCATGGGGTTCTATTCGAGTATGCAGTTCTTCGGCGCCTTCGTGGGCGGCGCGCTCGGGGGCTGGTTGCACGGCCAGTTCGGTCTGCACAGTCTTTTCATGTGCGCGGCGGCAGGCGCGCTGGTATGGCTGGGGCTGGCTGCCACCATGGTGCCGCCGCTGAAGCTGGCCAACATCGTCCACCCGGTCCACGTCACGACGCCCGACGGGGAGGCGGACCTGACCCGGCAGCTGGCTGGCCTGGCTGGCGTGGCCGAGGTGGTGGTGGTGGCGGAGGAGGGTGTGGCCTATCTGAAAGTGGACAAGCGGCTGTTCGATGCGTCCAGCCTGCCGTGAGGTTGACGGAAACTGGCGGCGATTCCCTACAAGCAACCCGGTATTCCGCAAGGCGGCTTTGGCTTAGAATAGCGACATCAACCCGTATGCAGACGCCCGGCACGGGGCAATACAACCCTAACTATAGACAACAGGAGAGCACTATGGCGCGAGGCATCAACAAGGTGATTCTGGTCGGTAACCTGGGCAAGGACCCGGAAGTGCGCTATATGCCGAACGGCAACGCGGTCGCCAATATTACCCTTGCCACGACCGAGTCCTGGAAGGACAAGCAGACCGGCGAGACACAGGAAAAGACCGAATGGCATCGCGTAGTGCTGTTCCGTCGCCTGGGCGAAATCGCCGGCGAATATCTCAAGAAGGGTTCGCAGGTCTATATCGAGGGCAGGCTGCAGACGCGCAAGTGGCAGGACAACTCCGGTAACGACCGTTACACCACCGAGATCGTCGCCGATGAGATGCAGATGCTGGGCGGTCGCGGTGGTGGCGGCAGTGCCGGTTTCTCGTCCGCCAATGGTGCTGAATCCCGTAACAGCGCTGATTCCCGTGCGCCCGCCGTCGCGGAAGGGCCAGCCGATTTCGACGACGATATTCCGTTCTGATTCGCCCGACACCCTCCGCATCATCAAAAAAGCCTGCCTCTGCAGGCTTTTTTGTTATGCACAAACGATCCGGTGAACGCCGGCTGTTTATGTGAATCAATCCCCGATATAGCAGGAAAATTTCGACACCGACCCAACATATTGGGTTTCAAACAGGCGTATACTCTCCCACCAGGCGGTCGGAACAGGCCCGCCCGGGGCGCAAAAAACCAGAATAGCCGCTCAAGGTGTCAATCTACTCTAGGTATTTTAGCCAACCTTTTGATTTCTAATTTATATGTAATCAGGAGCAGCGGCGATTTATAAAATTTGGCCTAAGTTACTGTCCGGGTGGATATTTTTTTTAGATATCTCTTGACGCAATGACCCTCCCTCCCTATAGTGTCGCAAAGTGGGGCCCAGTGGTAATTTCTGGGTTTCAGGGGAGCCAAAGGGGGCGGTTTTGTTCATCGGGGGCAGCACGGTCAATCTGGATGCGAAAGGCCGCCTGGCGCTGCCTACCCGCTACCGTGGCGACCTGATGGAGCGCTGTGACGGCCAGGTGGTGATGACCGTGCACAGCGATAGCGCCCTGATGCTGTTCCCCCGTCCCGACTGGGACGATCTCGAGCGCAAGCTTGTGCGCCTGCCCAACCAGAACAGACTGACCCGCGAACTGCAGCTGATGTTGTTCGGCAATGCCGCCGAGCTGGAAGTGGACAAGAACGGCCGGGTGCTGATACCGCCGCACCTGCGCAAGCTGGCCGGTCTCGAAAAACGCGTGATGTTTCTCGGCATGGGTAACAAGTTCGAGATCTGGAATGAAGAGCTCTGGGAGAAGAAGTGCGGCGACTATATGACCGGCAGCGGTGACAGCGCCGACGTGCCGGATGCACTGCGTGAGCTGACGATCTGATCGTC
>JBATJF010000156.1:0-2050 GCA_049668345.1 Gammaproteobacteria bacterium | reverse complement strand
GTACAACCGACCCAGAGGGTCCGGGAACCGATCCGCCCAACATCAAGATTCCGCGCTCGGCGTCAACGTCGACGATCTCCACATTGAGCGTGGTTACCCGCTCGCCGCCCATCCGACCCGGCATCTTCTTTCCCTTGAAGACACGGGCGGGAGTAGCACAGGCACCGATCGAGCCGGGGGCCCGGTGGACCTTATGCACACCGTGGCTGGCTCCCTGCCCGGAGAAGTTGTGACGCTTGATGACGCCCTGAAACCCTTTCCCCTTGGAAATCCCGGCGACGTCTGCTTTGCCGCCTTTGACCAGTACGTCAGAAACGTTGATTTGTTGGCCGACCTTGTAGTCATCAGGGTTGTCGACCCGGATCTCGACCAGGTGACGGCTCGGGGCAACGCCGGCGGCCGCATAGTGGCCGGCCATAGGCTTGTTCACCTTGCGGGCAGGCAACTCCCGGAAAGAGATCTGGATGGCCGCGTAACCGTCCGTCTCCTTCCGTTTGATTTGCGTGACGAAGCACGGGCCGGCCTTGATGACCGTGACCGGGATGGCCCGGGCGTCTTCGTCGAACACCTGGGTCATGCCGAGCTTCTCGCCGAGAATCGCTTTCACAACTTGATCTCCACTTCTACGCCTGCAGGCAGATCCAGCCGCATCAGCGAATCGACCGTCTTCGGGGTCGGTTCGAGGATGTCGATCAACCGCTTGTGGATGCGCATCTCGAAGTGCTCTCGCGAGTCCTTGTCGACGTGCGGAGAGCGGATCACGCAATAGCGGTGGATCTCGGTCGGCAATGGCACCGGGCCTTTGATTTTGGCCTGGGTGCGCACCACCGTCTCGGCTATCTTCCGCGCCGACTCGTCAACCACTTCGTGGTCGTAGGCCTTGAGCCTGATGCGGATCTTTTGTCCTTGGTCTGCCATGTTCGCTCAACTCTGTTTCGTTCACGTACTCAGTACTGAGTACTAGGTACTGGGTACTTGGTACTAGGCGATGATTTTGGTGACGGTCCCGGCGCCGACCGTGCGGCCACCCTCACGAATCGCGAACTTCTGACCCTCATCCATCGCGATGGTGGTAATCAACTCAACCGTCATCGTCGTGTTATCACCCGGCATCACCATCTCGGTGCCCTCCGGCAACGTCACCGAACCAGTCACATCCGTCGTCCGGAAATAAAACTGGGGGCGATACCCCGGGAAAAACGGGTTATGACGACCACCCTCCTCCCGAGTCAACACATACACCGTTGCCTCAAACGTCGTATGCGGAGTAATCGAACCAGGCTTCGCCAACACCTGACCCCGCTCCACATCATCCTTACCAACCCCCCGCAACAACACCCCAACATTGTCACCCGCACGACCCTCATCCAACAACTTGCGGAACATCTCCACACCCGTCGCTACCGTCTTACGAGTCGGCCGGATCCCCACAATCTCAACCTCTTCACCAACCTTCACAACCCCCTGCTCAACCCGACCCGTAACCACCGTCCCCCGACCCGTAATCGAAAACACATCCTCAATCGGCATCTGGAACGGACGATCCAACGGACGCTCCGGCGTCGGCACATAATCATCAACCGCCGCCATCAACTCCATAATCGACCCAACCGCCGCCGGATCATCACCCGTCAACGCCGCCAAAGCAGAACCCCGCACCACCGGAATATCATCACCGGGGAACTCATACTCCGTCAACAAATCCCGAACCTCCAACTCAACCAAATCCAACAACTCAGGATCGTCAACCTGATCGACCTTATTCAAATACACCACGATATAAGGCACCCCAACCTGACGAGCCAACAACACATGCTCCCGCGTCTGCGGCATCGGACCATCCGCCGCCGACACCACCAAAATCGCCCCATCAATCTGCGCCGCACCCGTAATCATGTTCTTGATGTAATCAGCATGACCCGGCATATCCACATGCGCGTAATGACGAGCATCCGTCTCATACTCCACATGCGCAATCTGAATCGTGATCCCCCGCTCACGCTCCTCCGGCGCCTTATCAATCTCATCAAACGACGTAAACGCAACCGAA
>JBATJF010000155.1:0-2105 GCA_049668345.1 Gammaproteobacteria bacterium | reverse complement strand
CGGCGCCGGGTCACTTCCGGGGCCTTGCTGTATTCCGCCAGCAGGGCATTGAACCGGGCGACGTCACCCTCCGCTTCATTGACGCGCTTGAGCCGGTAGCCATCGGCTTCGCGGATACGCTGGTCCTTCTCGCCCTCGGCCAGCGGGATCACCTTGTTGTAGTCGCGCCGCGCCTCGTTGATCAGCTTCTCCTTCTCCTGCTGCGCCTGATTGACCTCGTTGAACGATTCCTGCACCGGCTGGGGCGGGTTGATGTTCTTCAACTGCACCTGGTCGATGCTGATCCCCATGGCGTATTTGGTGGAGAGTGCCTGCATCTTGGCCAGTGCCTCCGTTTCGATTTCCTGCCGGCCGATGGTGATCACCTCGTCAACGGTGCGATCGCCGACGACTTCGCGCATGACGGATTCCGATACGTAGCGCAGGGTTTCACTCGGTTCGCGGACCTCGAACAGGAATTTTACGGGATCCGAGATGCGGTATTGCACCACCCACTCAACCAGCGCGGCATTCAGGTCCCCGGTCACCATCTCGGTTTCCCGCTTGCCGTCGCGCGGCCCCTGGTACGGATCACTGGCGCCCGGGGTCATGAAGCCGAATTCCTGCTTCAGCTGCCGCTTGACGGGAACGATGGTCGCCACATCGATGCCCAGTGGCAGCTTGAAATGCAGTCCCGGCTGGACGTCCTTGAGATACTTGCCGAACCGTTGCACGACAACGACCGAGTCGCTCGGCACGGTGTAATAGGCCGTCCATGCGCCCAGGCCGACCAGCGCGAGCAGCGCCAGGACGATCATGCCGCGCCCGCCGCCACCCGGCAGCATCTGCCCGAACTGCTCCTTCCCTTGCCGTATCAGGTCCCCGAGATCGGGGGGGGTGCCCCCGCTGCCCCAGGGGCCGCCCTGACCGCCGTTACCGTGTTGTGATGGCATCGGTATTCCTTATGTTGTGTACGTGAAAAGTCACATCCTGATGAACGATCATACCTTCATTCTCGCCCCGTTCCCTGGCCAGACGGTCGATAGCCTCCTGCACGCCCCGGGTCCGCTCCCCGGTGGCGGCCTTGTCCAGTGCCGGCTGTATCGCCATGCTGTTCAGTAGCTGGTGCCAAACGAACTGTCGGTGGCGTTTGCAGGCGTGCGCAGGTTGGCAAGGCGGCTGCCCTGGGTAACCGGGCCGCCGGCAAACAGGCTATACAGATACCTGTTCCCGCCCTGGGCGGCAAATTGTTTATTAAGGGCCCGGGCCGTTGTCCTGGCAAATCTCGGCAGGCCATGTTCGAGATACTGCTTGCGCAGGTAAGCAATCACGTCCCAGTGTTCGTCGGTCAGGCTGATACCTTCGTGCATTGCCAGCTTTGCGGATTTGTTCCGGTTCCAGCCCTGGTCGATGAGTTCCGCCAGTCGAATGCCGGCGTACTGACTGGATGTTTCAGAGTCCTGGGCGTTGTTTGTAAATTGTGTCATGGGCTTTTCCTGGATAAATGAAGCGTATTGCACAATGTGCTGGTCCTTGCCTGCAGCAAGTCGCACATGGCGACGGTGGCAAATCGGAGGCCGCAAAAAAGCGGGAATGACGGGCAACAATGACGGTTTGGTCAATGTTGTGCGGCAGAGAGACTTGCGAGGTTACAGTCCTGTTGCTTCACGAAGCATCCTCTCTTTGCACCGTGAAAGCAAATCAATTGAACTGATATGGCTGGAAATTACTCGCTAGGAATCATGCTGGAAATCACAGGAAAAGCATTTGGCGCTGGATAGCGGTGGCATACCGCGCACAAAGGTTGTTGGCCGAATGAATTCGGCCCTACAATAGGGTCAAATTCATTCGACGCGCGTTGTTTCTGTAGGGTCGAATTCATTCGACCAGCGGTGTTTCATCCAAGCTGGCGTGCTGCGCAATGCGTCACAGGACATGGCGACCTCCTTGTCTTCAATGGCAATAGTGGCTGTTGGCCGAATGAATTCGGCCCTACAACGGTAAACTACCCGCTCGATTTGGGAAAGAGCCTCTTTATCAAGGTTCGGCAGACTGTTTTTTTGCAGCACCTGATGATGGCCGGGACTCGATGGCTATCAGGAATACCTTCAACTCAAATCCACCTC
>JBATJF010000154.1:0-1794 GCA_049668345.1 Gammaproteobacteria bacterium | reverse complement strand
GCGCCGGACGGCTCGCCGAACGGCGTATGCATCACCTCGCGCCGCTCGATTTCGAGGTTTTTCAGCTTGGTCAGCCCGGTACCGCCGATGATTGCCAGTTCCGCCATGTCAGTCCCTGCCACGATTGTCCGGTTTAAACACGTTGTCCTGCATACCCCCTCGCCCGGCGGGGGTCGACTACGCAGGTTCGCCCAGCGCGAAAATGCCGTTCAGGTTGCGCAGGTAGCCCTTGTAGTCCATGCCGAAACCGAACACGTAGCGGTCATCAACCTCCAGTCCGACAAAGTCGGCGCGGGCAGCCGGGTTGCGCCGCTCGTGGCGTTTCTGGACCAGCACCGCCGTGTACACCACCTCGGCGCCCGCCTCCTTGCAGAAGCGGATGATATCGACCAGGGTGTTGCCCTCGTCCAGGATATCGTCCACCACCAGCACCGTACGGCCCGCCAGCGAGACGCCCGGCTCGGACACCCACTGCACGTCCTTGCCGCTGGTCTCGCCGCGGTAGCGCGTCGCATGCAGGTAATCGGTCTCCAGCGGAAACGCCAGCCGGGTCAGCAGGTGGCCAGTCGGTATGATGCCGCCGGTCAGCACGCACAGCACCACCGGCAGCGCATCCCCGAGGCTGCGCGTGATCTCCCTGGCCATGCGATCGAGCGCGGCATGGATTTCCGCCGGACCGTAAAGTTCCTCCGCCCCGGCGCGGATGCCGACAAGTTCAGCCTGGCTGAGCGACATGGGCTGTCATCCGTTCCGGTTCCGGCAGGTGCAGGGTGCGGGTCGGATAGGCAATCTCCGCACCATGCCGCTGAATGATGTCACTGATCCTGAACAAAATGTCCTGCTTGATTTCGTGGAATTCCGTCCACACCGTGGTGTGGGTGAAGGTGTAGACGAAAAAATCCAGCGACGAGGGCCCGAAGCTGTTGAAGTTAACCATCAGCGTCTGGGTGTCGTCGATTGCTTCGTGCCTGGCCAGCATCTGTTTGATGTCCCCGAGTATCGCCGGCAACCGGTCGATGTCATCGTAGCGGATGCCGATGGTTTCATAAATACGCCGCCGCGTCATGCGCGACGGGTTGACCACGGCGACGCTGGAAAAAATGCCGTTCGGTATGTAGATCGGTCGTTTGTCGAAGGTGCGGATACGGGTCAGCCGCCAGCCGATGTGTTCCACCGTGCCTTCGATCTCGCGGTCGTCGGAGCGGATCCAGTCACCCACCGAGAACGGCCTGTCGAGATAGATCATCAGGCCGCCGAAAAAATTCGCCAGCAGGTCCTTGGCGGCAAAACCGATCGCGATGCCGCCGATACCGCCAAATGCCAGCACGCCGGAAATGCTGAAGCCGAGCGTCTGCAACGCCACCAGTAACGCGGTGATGACGACCGAGGCGCTGACCAGCTTGCCCAGTGCATCGACGGTGGTCTTGTCGATCGGCTCCTCCCGCGCCTTGTTCCGCTCGAGGACGTTGGCCTGCACGTTGTGTGTCAGGCGCAGCAGAAACCAGGCGATGGTGGCGACGACGCCGATGTCGCGCAGCGGCGCGATGGCACTGAAAATCGCCGCCCCGGTCTCGACGTGCACGATGTCCGCGGCAAACGCGATGCCGACGATCCAGATCAGCAGCGACAGGGGCTTCTGCAGCGCGCCGACCACGGCGTCGTCCCAGGGCGTCGCGGTCGCCTGCAGTTTTCGATACAGGCGGTTCACCAGCAGGCGTAGCAGGAAGCTGGATAGCAGCACCAGGAACACGACGATGAACACCTGCACGATCCAGGCATTGTCACCGGTCCAGT
>JBATJF010000153.1:0-3955 GCA_049668345.1 Gammaproteobacteria bacterium | reverse complement strand
TTTCAATGGAGGTGGCATAGATGGGCACATAAACGGGGACAGAGCCACTGCTGTCCCACATACTCCCTCTCCCTCCGGGAGAGGGGATGTTCTGTTCGTACAGTGGTACATGACTTTCGTGTCCTGTCGCTATTAACCGCTCCGTGCTGAGGTGGTCTGTTACATCCGGACACCGGGTTAAGGCGATAAATCGATACCAGGGTCGGTCAGTGCGCTGCTGGCACGCTTTGGAAATACGGCAAAACGGTTACTGGATCGCGCGGAGGATTTTCTTCGCGCGCTGGCCGAATTCGCTTACCAGGTATTCCAGGAACGGTTCACGCAGGTCCGGGTGCAGCAGCGCATATTCGACGGTCGCCTTCAGATAGCCCAGCTTGCTGCCGCAATCGTAACGCTTGCCTTCGAACTTGTAGGCCAGCACTACCTCGCTTTCGAGCAGGCGCTGGATAGCGTCGGTCAGCTGGATTTCGCCGCCGGCACCGCGCGGAATGGTCTCGAGATACTTGAAGATGGTCGGGGTCAGCACGTAGCGGCCGACCACGGCAAGGTTGGAACGTGCGTCCTCAGGCTTGGGTTTCTCGACAATACTCCTGAGCTTTGTGATGCGGCCATCGGATTCCATCGGGTCGACGATGCCATACTTGTCGGTCTCGTCGCGCGGCACTTCCTCGACGCCGAGTATGCTGCAGTTGCGATCGTTGAACACCGACAGCATCTGGCTCAGTACGCAATTCTTGCCGGTATGGATCAGGTCATCGGCAAGGATCACGGCAAACGGCTCGTTGCCGACTACGGATTTCGCGCACAGCACTGCATGGCCCAGGCCCAGCGCCTCGGGCTGGCGCACGTAGACGCAGGTCACGTGCGGCGGCACCACCTCCCGCACGATCTTCAGCAGGTGTTGCTTGCCCTTGCGTTCCAGTTCCGCTTCCAGTTCGTAGTTCTTGTCGAAGTGATCCTCGATGGCGCGCTTGCTGCTGCTGGTGACGAATACCAGTTCGTCGATGCCCGCGTTGACCGCCTCCTCGGCGGCGTACTGGATCAGCGGCTTGTCGACGATGGTGAGCATTTCCTTGGGATTGGCCTTGGTGGCCGGCAGGAAGCGCGTGCCGAGACCGGCTACCGGGAATACTGCCTTGCGTACTTTCTGTTCCATATTCAGTCCTTCGTTATCCTTGCTGTACCCTGTCATAAACGTCTTCAAAGCGCACGATATCGTCCTCGCCAAGGTAACTGCCTGACTGGATCTCGATCACCTCGAGCGGGATGGTGCCGGGATTCTCCAGGCGATGACGTTCACCCATCGGAATATAGGTGGATTCGTTTTCGTGCAGGTTGAACACCTGTTCGCCGCAGGTCACCCGTGCGGTCCCCTTCACTACCACCCAGTGTTCGGCGCGGTGATGGTGCATCTGCAGTGACAGCCGCGCACCCGGCTTGACCGTGAGCCGCTTGACCTGGAAACGCGAACCGGCGTCGATGCCTTCGTAGGAACCCCACGGCCGGTAGACCTGGCGATGCACCTTGCATTCCTCGCGCTGGTCCTGCTTCAGGCGATTGACGATTGCCTTGACGTTCTGGGCCTTGTCCTTGCTCGCCACCAGCACGGCGTCCGCCGTCTCCACAACGATGATATTGTCGAGGCCGACTGTCGCCACGCAGCGGTGCTGCGCAATCAGGAACGCGTTGTGCGTGTCTTCCGCGATCACGTCGCCCTGCATGACATTGCCGTGCGCATCGCGCGGACAGACGTCCCAGAGCGCCGGCCATGCGCCCACATCCGACCAGCCCGCGCTCAGCGGCACAACCACCGCGTGGTCGGTTTTCTCCATCACGGCGTAGTCGATGGAATCACTCGGACAGGCGATGAACTCTGACTTGCCCACCCGGAAGAAGTCGCTGTCCTGCCTGCCACTATCCATGGCCCGGCGGCAACGTTCCAGGATATCGGGCCGGTGGCGGGCAATCTCTTCCAGCCAGCGATCGGCGCGCATCATGAAAATGCCGCTGTTCCAGTAATAGTCACCTGCCGCAAGATACTGTTCCGCCGTATCGAGGTCCGGTTTTTCCACGAAGGCACCGACGGCAAACACGCCGTCGTCCGCTGCCGGACTGCCGCGTTTGATATAACCGTAACCCGTCTCCGGCCGGCCCGGTACGATGCCGAATGTGACCAGCGCGCCGCTGGCGGCCTGGTTGCGACCCTGCTGCACCGCGGTCATGAAACCGGCCGGCTCCTGCATGACATGGTCCGCCGGCATCACGATCATCAGCGCCTCGGGGTCGACACGGATAAGGTACAGGGCGGCCAGCGTCAGCGCCGGCGCCGTATTGCGGCCCTCCGGTTCGAGGATGATGGTGGACGGTGTCTTGCCGAGCTGCGTGACCTGCTCGGCCAGGAGGAAGCGATGTTCCTCGTTGCACACGTAGACCGCGTTACCCTGGTCCGGCACACCATCAAGCCGGATGGCGGTGTCCTGCAGCAGTGTCTTGTCCGTCACCAGTGGCAGCAGCGGTTTCGGATAATGTTCGCGCGACAGTGGCCAGAGACGGGAACCTGATCCACCCGACAGGATTACCGGATACAGTGTCATAGACCTTCCTGTTGTTTGATCGGGACGGCGGCGCGCCCCGTTATGACTGAATAGTAAACAATAGTCGACAATTAGACCTGAAAATTGATAGCGCTGTCATGTCGATCGCCGGCGCGGCACGCCAACGCGCCTGCCGGGCCCTGGACCAGACCTGGCCACACCCGGCGACACCCATGCATCATATTGTTCTATATATTTTATTTTAATTTCATCCCGGCAGGAATGCCATCCCCGACCGACTGGCCGGGGATGGCATCAGGACGACGGCCGGTTAAGGCGAAACCGGGGCGACCGTGAGATTGTGACGGTTCTTCTCGATGGTGGCGGACCCGATGCCCTTCACCCGGGCAAGCTCCTCGATACTCGCAAACGGACCATTGGCATCGCGGTAGGCGATGATCGAGGCGGCCTTCTTGTCGCCGATACCGACGATTGCCGCGGCCAGGCCGGCCGCATCGGCGCTGTTGATATCCACCGGCCCGGCGTGTACCTGCGCCGCCGCCAGCATCAGCAATGAAACAAACAACGTGGTTATATAACGCATACCTGCCTCCTGTCGTGTGTAATGCTTCCCTGTTTTCAGTTCTGCATGCGGTCGCACCGATTGCGGTGCAGCATGCAGGTCACAGGGTGCACGGCAGGCGGCTCAGCCCAAATCGGACAGCTCTGAATTGATGGTACGCAATACGCCGAGCGGATCGTCAGCCTGGGTGACCGGACGTCCGATCACCAGGAAGCTGGAACCGTTGTTGATGGCATCGACCGGCGTCATCACGCGACGCTGATCGTCGCTGGCAGCACCGGCCGGCCGGATGCCAGGCGTCACCAGCAGGAAGTCACTGCCGAACCGTGCGCGCAAGCCGGCGGTTTCACGCGAGGAACAGACCACCCCGTCGAGTTCGCAGGCCCGGGCCAGCGTGGCCAGGCGCATGACATTTTCCGCCGGCGTTCCCGCCAGGCCGACGCCGGCAAGATCGTGTTCGTCCATGCTGGTCAGGATAGTGACGGCAATCAGCAGCGGCTGGCGCCCGGCGCGTGCGAGCCCTTCGCGGGCAGCCCGCAGCATGCGTTCACCGCCCAGCGCATGCACGTTGATCATCCACACGCCCAGGTCGGCTGCGGCATGACAGGCGCTGGCCACGGTATTCGGGATATCGTGAAATTTCAGGTCGAGAAAGACCTCGAAACCGCGCGTCACCAGGCCCTCGACGAAGCGCGGGCCGGCACGGGTAAACAGTTCCTTGCCAACCTTGAGACGGCACTGGCCGGGTTCGACGCGGTCGACGAACGCCAGCGCCTGTTCCGCATCGGGATAATCCAGCGCCACGATGACTCTTGAACCGGTGCCTTGTTGTCCGCTC
>JBATJF010000152.1:0-2819 GCA_049668345.1 Gammaproteobacteria bacterium | reverse complement strand
TTCGACCAGCGGTGTTTCATCCTGCAGGGTCGGATTCCATTCGACCAGCGGTGTTCCACAATCAGATTCGATTTGGGGAAGGGCCATGGACTTTATGAAACAGGACAGACCTGTAGCCCCCGACGGGTTCGTACGATTCCCGGGCTGCGGGATTTATCGCAAGTATGCTTGCAAGTGCCTGCAACAGGAGCCGTATGACGGGGTGCAAGTTGCCGAGTACCTGGATCAACTGCAGTAGCCTTGCGCTACTGTTTATTTCCCTGCTGACGGGGCCGGTGTTGTCGCAAGCGCAGCCACCCGGGCGAATTGAAGCAGGCATGTTCTCGTTATCCAGGCCCGGTCTGAAGCTGCCGGATGGCTGGCAACCGCTGACCTTTGGCCGGATCGAGCGGCATACCGATTATTCCCTGGTGGACGAGCGCGGTACCGTCGTCGTGAAGGCCGTCAGTGATCAGTCTGCTTCCGGACTGACCCGGGCAATATCAATTGACCCGGCAGAATACCCGATCATCCGGTGGCGCTGGAAAGTGAAGAATATCCTGCAGAAAGGCGATGTAAGCAGCAAGAACGGGGACGACTATCCCGCCAGAATCTATATTACCTTCGCATTTGATCCTGACAGGGCCGGTTACCTGGAGCAGCTGCAACAGAAGGCCGCCCGGCTCATCCAGGGGCGGGATGTTCCGTACCGGGCTATCTCCTATGTCTGGGGGAGTAACAGCCCGGCTGGCACCATGATTGCGAACTCCTACACAGACCGGGTCATGATGTTTGTTGTCGAGGGTGGCGACGAGAAGTTACAGCAGTGGGTAGCGGAGAGACGCAATGTCTATGAGGATTACAAAAAAGCCTTTGGTGAAGAGCCGACCATGATATCCGGTGTGGCCATCATGACGGATACGGACAACACACGGGAATCTGCCGTTGCCTGGTATGGTGACATCGATTTCAGTACTGACCAGGGCAGCGCTGACTAGCTTGTCAGCATGGGGAGTAAGGCATCACCCCTGGACAGGGGTGCCGGCGGCGATGGATCAGTTGATCCCGAACGAGGCCCGGTTGACAGGGCAGGTACAGATGGAGAATCCCCGATACTTTTTCCTGTGTGCGCAGGACCGCTCGCTCCTGCACCTGAGCAGCTGCAGGTCCCGGTCCAGGAACGGTTCCGCATTGCAGACCGATTTGTCCGACAGGCAGGCGTAATCCAGGTCGCACCGGGTATTCACGATAATGTCGGAATCAATATTTCTGCTTCTCGGTAAAGTCATGGTCTTCACCTTTTTCCGCTATGGCTGTCACCTGAACATACATGAACTGCAGGGCTGCTGCCATGACCGGCCTGCGTGACAATAATGATTCCGATTCGCAACGATGAACCTCGAAATATTCAGGTGCAACATCGATCTGACTGTTACCGCCATAACCCCCTGCTGAGCGGGTCACCCGGCGCCGGTAGCGAGTTGGCTCACTCAACCGGGCGATGCCGGCGCGGATCACACAAGGATTTACCGGGAGTATGGAATAATTCCGAATTCCAGCCCGTCATAGTTTCGTGAAGACAGTGCAAGCCGTGTCACGGTGACCGGATGCTGGATACGCCGCAAGGTCAACTCCTCTTCTACTACACCATACCAAATTATTTTCAGGGAGCAATCAGATGAGTTTAAAGCGAATGGTTTCCATAATAGTCGGGTTGATACTCGCAGCGAGCACGGTCCTTGGAGTGGCTGCCCATGCAGCGGATAAAGCTGCAGATGCTCCCGTCTATGACGAGTCCTCCTATACGGAATATGTCGAGAATACGATGAAGAAGCTCGATCGGCTCTATCTGGAGTTTTGCGGCACATGCGGCGTTGATGCTGCAAAGGCTGTGAAAGCAAGACTTGAATTTCTCACTACTGTTCGTGATCTGATGCAGTACATGAATGGCAGGTTTGACAGGTTGAATCCCAAGACAGGCGGGGCGCTGTCGGCCACGGAAACACTGGTAAGCATCCATGCGCTCACCATGCTGGTCGATATCCTGACAGCCACCCAGCTCGAACATCTGGCGGATCATCCCTATAACCAGTAATCACAGGACAAGGGGACGGAGGGATTGAATTATAATCCCTCCGTCCCTTTTTCCCATAATCCCTCCGTCCCTTTTCCCCTTTTTTCCCCGTTACTGCCCGGCGCGGTAGCGGGTGTTGTAGCGCGCGTGCAGTGCGTCGCGCGGTTCACGCGGCAGGCCGGAGGACGGTAATGGCTCCAGTGTGCTGCCATCTGCCGTGTACAGGTCCATGTCCTTGGTCCAGCCGTTGGCCTCGACCACGAAGCGGCGGCTCCAGCCGTCCGGCAACGCCGGCAGCTCGGCCGCGAACTCCAGCTGTACTTCCTCGCCGGGGCCGATGATGGCGGTGGCGTCGTCCTGCGTGGCGAGCAGTTCCGTGACAGGACCGAACGCGGTGTAGTGACCGGCCTGGTGGCGCGTGTCCCAGAGCGGGCTGCGCCGGGTGTAGTCGTAGTGCGGCTGGCGCTGCGGGCCGGTACTGCGCTGTGCAAAACCGCTTTGCGCAAGCTGCGCTGCTGCCAGTGGCAGGTCCGTGCGGCGCGCCTGTGGCAGCGGTGCGGCCTGTACCACCGCCACGCGGTCCCAGTAGATCTCCTGGTTGGTGGTCAGGCGCAGGGCGCGGGTAGCGGCTGGCAGACCGGCAAGCGGCACCGACATGCGCCGCGGCATGCCGGCGGGGTAGCCGAATTCCGCCAGCAGGGTGTGCCACCGGCCATCGGCGCCGCGTGCCTCCAGTGTCGGCGCGCGGTAGTCGGCCTGTGCCTGC
>JBATJF010000151.1:0-31849 GCA_049668345.1 Gammaproteobacteria bacterium | reverse complement strand
TCTCAAGCTATGAAAATGCCCCCCCCGGTAGCACGCATAGTAGATATTCCTACAAAATGGCGAACACATCGCGCATTACCGGGTGTCCGGTTAAAAGACTAATAAGGATGCAAGTACCGGTAAACATCCGGCAGTAAAAAAGCAGAAAGGTCAGGGGTATCATGACCGTGCCCTGCTCCTGCTATTTCCCGGCACTCCGGCCATGAATAAACTGCGATTGAAATTTCAACGACCCTGATCTTGCAACGGTTCCAAGACTATCACGCTTATGCAGAAACGCTGTACAGCCCGTTGCATGTCCTTCCTCACTCCGGGTATCGTGCTGACCGCCGGACTTGGTTATCTCTTTGCTGAAAACGCGCACAGGGAAATCACCCCGCTGATTGTCCTGGCCGGAACTGTTGCCATCCTGTTTCTGCTCACTGGCCTGCTTTGCAGGAAATTTCGAGAGCCGCATATATATAGACAGCTATGCATGATAATCGCACTGGGCTCACTGACCGCCCTGATCTATGCCGTATTCAAGGCAGAAATATACTTCATTAATCCTGAAAACATTTTTTCATACTATGATATTCCACTGGGCATTACTGTCATTATCGGCAGTCTTGCCCTACTGCCTGCGAACCTCGGACTGAGCCTTGTTATTACACTGCTGCTCATCGGCAGTATTGAAGCTGTCTGCTTTCGACTGAACACCACCCCGGGCGATCCTGCCACCACCCTGCATGAACCCGAGTTTCAACGCCCGGATGATCTGCTCGGCTACACCGGGATACCCGGCTCTGAAAGCCGCGCACTTAAAATGAAGGGTAAAGAAACGATATATGACGTCAGTTATTCACTGGACGAATTTGGGCGCAGGCTGACACCTGTTGCAGGCAGCTACTCAAACGAACGCTATGTCATGTTCTTCGGGGGATCCTTCACTTTCGGCGAAGGCCTGAACAATAATGAAACCCTGCCCTACTGGCTCGCACAGTTTTCCGACAGGATTTCACCTTATAATTATGGTCACCCCGGCTATGGCCCGCAACACGTACTGACACAGTTGCAAGACAGTAACATCCGGGATCAGATACCGGAGACAGATGGTATCCTGATTTATCCACTGATCAGCACCCACATTCAGCGCGCAATCGGCTCAATGGTTGTGTACTCCACCTGGGGATACAGCATGCCGTACTACTACCTGGATGCAGACGGTTTGCTGAAAAGAGATGGTAATTTCACTACAGGGCGACCGCTGCGTTCAATGTTTTACAGCCTGGCTGGCAAGAGCCAGCTGTTTAAATACCTGGAACTGGATCTGCCTTTCACTGCAGGCAAGGACGATTTCCGACTTACAGCTGCCGTCATCGGCGCAGCAAGGTCCGCCTACCGGGAAAAATTCGGAAATGATAATTTCTATGTATTGATCTGGCCAGGCGCCAGTACCGGCAAGCAACTGATCCCTTATCTGGAGGAACTGAACATCCGCTATCTTGACTACTATTCACGCATCAATTTCGGGGAGGAGAAATACCAGATACAGGGAGACGGGCACCCTTCTGCCAGCGCACAACAGGCACTGGCCCGATTGATAGCCGAAGATATTGAAAAGCTTGACCTGATTGAGCACAAGCGGCCAATGAAAACAGGAGATTGATAAATCTTCCGATGCCGCCTGACCAGGCCGTAAAATCCAGCCTTGAGTACAGGAAGATTATAGGCCTGTGCCAGATTTCAACTGAGCAGACAATTACCGCCCCGACCGCCGTGAAATATTACCCGATGGGGCGCACCAGGAAAACAGGCCGGGCATGAAGCCCGGCCCGTTGAATGCCCCTGATTCAAGTTAGAGCGCTGTCCGCAGGAACTAGGGGGCCGCCAGCATATCGGCGCACGACGGCACGGCGACAGCAACACCTCTGGCAAGCTCCTCGTACACTTCAGACACCGTAGCACCCACGAGAGTGTTCGTCACATCCATCAGCGAGGCATCGCAATACCTTGCGGCGATAACTGCTTGCACCAGGGCTTCAGGGCAGAGGTGTCCGCCACCCGGAACATGGGGTGCTTCGGGCGCCACAAGTATTTCACTACTGATTGCCCCGCTGTTATTGGCGAGGAAGAGTTCCGGATCATGCCCTGCTTGCACGTTGGTTATACCTGATTGAGTAGTCGTCTCGGTGCCCGCGTCTGCCACGAACTTGTTTTTAAAGAAGCACCCTTCCACCACAGCGCCAGCCGCCGCATTGCACTCGTAGGATACCAGCGCCAGGGTGGCCGAGGCCCGTCTCCCGCCAGCTACAGGCAAGGCTACCGGCTTCTTCACCTCTCGTCTCGATGTCGATATCGGCCATGGCAAAGGTCGGGACGCTCGTCGGGGGGGCGGCCAGCGCGGTTGCGGTCCCGAACGTTACGAAGGCGACCGCCACGAGCGCGATGCCGGCCCGCCTGGATTGATTATTGATTGTGGTTTTCATGTCTATCTCCTCTGTATATTTCGAAAGGGTTTGTCCTGCGATGTGACTTGAGTGTTCTGCACTCGCCTGGCTCAATAACAACTAGAGCAATATCGGTGCCAAATAATCCACGCAATACCGAGATAAAGATTCCACGTATAATTGATCCCGCAACAAGCAGTTACACGTGCCATTCAGATAACAGGTATGTAGGGAATCACTACTGTCCGGTTAAGTTTTCAAACAGATTCAATTGGTTATTCATGCCGCACGCTTCGCTTTTGTAATCGCTGTTTGCAAGTAACTGTACCAAAGGATCTTTTTCGAAAAGCGTGAGACTTGAAATCTGTAAAATTGCGTAGAGATCGGTGCTGAGATTGAGCCGCTTCTCGATGATGGCGACCAGTACATAAACGGAGATGACGATCCATATCTGAGTCTTTACCGCATTCTCGGACGTGCCGAAAAAAGATTTGATGCGCAGGTGCTGTTTGATCCATTTGAAGAATAGTTCTACCTGCCAGCGGTAACGATACAGATCGGCAACCGTCTGCGCCGGTATGACGAAGTTGTTGGTCAGAAAGTTGAATGTCTTGCCGGTGTTCTCGTCGTGATACTTGATGCGACGTAATGGCTGCGGATAGTCGGTCGCGGTATTCACGCCCGTCAGCACAATGGTCTGGTCGCATTTCACGCCAGTCAAACTGTCCACAGGTCTGGAATAGCGACGTTGGTACTGGGTATTGGATTTGGCACGGATGACGAAGAATGCGCCGGTCACATGCAATGTGTAGAGCCGCTCGAAATCCACATAGCCCCGATCCATGATGTAGAAGGCCGCGGCCTCGGGCAGAAGAATGTCGAGTACATTGACATCGTGCAGTTTGCCATCGGATACATGAATAAAGGTCGGAATGTTGCCACGCAGATCCAGCAGTGTATGCAGCTTGACTGCGGATTTGGTGGAACGGAACAGCGCCCAGGGAAACACTGAAAGACAGAGATCGATGGTTGAGGCATCGAGCGCGTAGACGGTGTTGTCGAGTTCGAGGCCCAGGTCTTCCTCGGCGTATAGAGGTCGTGCGATTCGGATCAAGGCTTGGGCGAAGTCGGCATAGATACGCCAGTCGCGTTGCTCGTTGGCGTCGGAGAGCGTGCTGCGCATGACCCTGGAACGGATGCCCATGTGATAAAGCTTGCTTTGATGTGCGCGCAGACAGGCTTCGATATCTCGAAGGCTCTCCCGATAGGTCAGCTGCGCAAACGCCATACTGAGGTACTGGTCGAAACAGCGGAAACGTTTTACATACCGCTCGCCTTGATAGCGCTGCACGCAACGCCGGAACGTATGCATGGGCAGGTGGTCGGTTACCTGGGAAAAAACAGGCTGGCCCGTATACATGCTTGACTCCGAAAATATCAGAGCCCACAACATGGCCAGAATGATTTTTCCAGTTCAAGTCGGTAACACCCATGAAACGGTCATTTTTATAGAGAGAACATTACGTTAGAATTGACGAACAGTATTTTTACCGGACAGTAGTGACATCATCGTACAGTTCGTTCGAACATTTTCACCATACGGGACCGATCATGAACAGGGAAAAATACCGACAAGACATCCTGAAACTCTCCAGACGTATTATTGCGGCACAGGCGCCGATACGCATCCTCGATGCGATTAAATGGGATGACGAGGTACAACAAAATTTCTTCGCCGCGGACTGCCGTCGCCAGCCGGAGGTCGATGCCGGATATTACCGGGGCAATCCGCTTAAATACGATGTTGCAGCATTACATGACACCTTCCGGGATATCGACAGAAGTCTGACCTCGACACTGGGTGCCACCGACCCGGCTGGCAGCATCATGCGGCGCATGTGCCGCGAATACAGGCAGGTGCTGGATATGCTGTCCGCCCGGGGCACGCCCGGCTTCTCCGTGATATCGCAGTCGCTGTACGGCCGTTCCAGAGATAATTTTCATACCGGCGGCCCGACCGTCTCGGATCTGGGCACGCTGCTCGACGTATCGTTGAGCAATATCGACGAACAGATGTTTCTCGAAAAAGACGTCAGGGACATTCCGACCAAAGATGCGATCGGTCTGCTACAGGAACGGCTGGACACGGTTTTCAACGATCCCGCCGCGCGGGTCCGCGTGATCGAAAGCGATGGCATCGTCGCCGACGCCGCCGCCGGTTCGGATTACATCAAAATGCGCGCGAACACCTTGTTCAGCGAGCGCGATCTGCGAGGACTCGAGGCGCATGAAGGATGGGTGCATGTCGGCACCACGTTGAATGGCAGCCTGCAGCCAGTCTGCACCTTTCTCAGCAAGGGCACGCCTTCGGATACCATCACGCAGGAAGGACTGGCCGTATTCATCGAGATCGTGTCGTTCAATTCACACCCGGCGCGCCTGCGACGTATCGCCGACCGCATCCGCGCGATAGCGCTGGCCGAACAGGGCGCGACGTTTCTCGATATATTCAACCAGCTGTGCGAGGAAGGCCGCAGCCGCGATGAGGCCTACACTGCCACCATGCGCGTGTTTCGCGGCAGCCTGCCGGACAGCGGCCCATTCACGAAGGATCTTGCTTACAGCACTGGATTCATCGACGTCTACAATTTCATCCGTCTCGCTGTCAGACGCGGCCGGCTGGATCGGATTCCGCTGCTGTTCTGCGGCAAGCTCGCGATCGAGGACATGGGTACACTCGCGGAACTGACTGAAACGGGCGTGGTTGTGCCGCCGCGTTACCTGCCACCACCGCTGGCGGATATCAGCGCGCTCACCTCGTGGATGGCCTATTCAAATTTTCTCAACCGGCTCGACCTGCTACAGATAGACACGGATTTCGCGCATCTGCTGGATTGAGGCGCAAGTGCTTGCAGGATCACCCTGATGGGTTGCCGTGCCAGCTCTCCACCCTACCAGGTCATCCTGACCCCCTTCTGCCATTGAACTTCTTCTATACTGGGATCAAGGTGACAATCGTCCCTGTTGTCCGCAATAATTGAAACTTGTTGATTCTCAAGGACTCGGTTACCTTCGAATCGCGCACCCTTTCACGATGTGGCAAGATACTTGCCCGCCATGGAAGGTGTCAAAACGATAATCACGCTGCTTGGCGATCTGGCCACATTCTCCTGGCTTCTCCTGCGTCCGCAGTCTGCACTCGCTGCCGAGAATCTCTTCCTGCGCAAACAATTGGCTATGTTCCAGGAGCGCAAAGCCAAACCTCGCCGGCCTGACACACCGATCCGAATCGCCCTGTGCTACTTTCCAGGATATTCAACTGACGTGACGCACTGGTCGTTGTCCAGCCCCAGACACTCATTCGATGGCACCGTCAGGGCTTTCGCCTATTCTGGCGCTGTAAATCACGACCAGAGCGCCCACCAATACCCGCGGAACTCAGACAGCTGATTCGTGAAATGGCTATGAATAACCCATCCTGGGGTGAAGAGCGCATTGCCAATGAGTTGCTGCTCAAGCCGGGTATTCGCGTATCACAACGCACTGTACGAAAATATATACCCAAAAGCCCACAAGGACGCCCGCGAGGCTTTGTCATCGTTCGCTGTGTTTCCTGTTGCGCCTGCTATTGCTGCCCTGCCAAATGCAGGCGTGCAGTCGTGTCTTCGGAGCGAGGATAAACAGCATCAGGGAAAGATTCTGCTTTATCTATTCTTTCGCCTCAACACAGGTAGAATACCCGCATAACTGAGAGGGAGTTGGCCCGGCAACATGAAAACGGCTACTACGCTGAAAGTCACGGGTATCGGACTGTTGTTGTTTGCCTGTGCCGCACGCTGTGACTGGCAGGAGGCCGAGCAAGCGTACCAGCGGGACGATTACGTGAGCGCCATGCAGGCGTGGCGTGTACTGGCCGATGCCGGTGACAGCGCCGCGCAGTACAACACTGCCATCCTGTTGCTTGACGGGCCGGGGCAGACCCCGGATCCGGCAGCCGCCATCGACTGGTTGCAGCGCGCTGCCTCGCAGTCAAATGCCGACGCCCTGTTCTGTCTTGGCTATCTCTACGCTGCTGGACGGGGTGTGCCGCGAGATGAAAACCGGGCGGCGGAGTGGTACCGCAGGGCCGCCGCGGCAGGGCATGCCGGTGCGCAGTTCAACCTGGCGATACTCTACCGCGACAGACAGGGTGCGGGTGGTGATGAAGCCGGGGCGGTTCGGCTGCTGCAGGCAGCGGCAGAACAGGGGCTTGCTGCAGCGCAGTACCTGTTGGCTGAGCACTATGCACAGGGGCGTGGTGTTACGCGTGATGTCAGTCATGCCAACGCCTGGTATCGAAAGGCGGCTGATCAGCAGTATGCGCCTGCACAACGCAAGATGGGCTTGATGTTTATGAATGGCACCGGCGCGCCCGTGGATACCAGCATGGCGGTCAGGTGGTTGACCCGGGCCGCACAACAGGACGATGCGGAAGCGCAATACTATCTGGGCATGATCTATCGTCTTAACAAGGGTGTCGAACAGGATGAGGTGCTCGCAGCCCGCTGGTTTAACGCGGCGGCCTGGCTGGGACATGCCCGCGCCCAGTACAATCTGGGGCTCATGTACAAGGAAGGCATCGGTGTGGCACAGGACTACCGGGAAGCCGCGCGCTGGTATCGTGCTGCCGCCGAGCGGGGTGAGCCGCGGGCACAGAACAACCTCGGTAACATCTACGTCAGCGGACGCGGTGTACCGAAGGATTACGTCATGGCGCACAAATGGTTCAATCTTGCCGGTGCCAACGGCAATGATCATGGCATCAGGAACCGGGACAAGCTCGCAAAGCAGATGACCGCTGGGCAACTGGCTGAAGCGCAGCTGTTGGCGCGCGCCTGGCACGACAGTCAGCCTGGCCTGCAGGACCCGGTGCTTGCGATCCTGCCGGAGCAGGACGGCGCCGGATACAGGAGTGGCGATGAAGCCGGCGGGCCGGAGAACGGGAAATCCCATGCCGACGCGTCCGCTTCATTGTTCACGCGCTGGCTTGGACATGACGAAACGATCGCGCATGGCGGGGTAGAACAGTAATGCAGGGAGCGAACAGCACACTGACCTTGCGGAGCCGGTCCGCCAGGCTATTGCTTGTCGTCCTGGGTGGCGGCTTGCTGGTGTGCGGGGTGCTCGCCTGTAGCGCCGGCTTGCCGTCGAAACCCGGTGCTCTGGCTACATCCGCACGGGACAAGCCGGTGGAAGGCGGCCATGAAGCTCGACTCCAGGCGCTGGAAGCCGGGATGAAACAGCTGGCGATGCAAATAGAGAGTTTGCAGGCCGCCTCTACACATGCCCGTTCCGCCGGGCATATGGCAGATATCCGGCCTGCCGGGCTTACGCCGATCAGGCCGGGTATCGTGCTGGCGGCACATCCGATAGACAGGGCACCGACGCCACCGGCCGCGGCACACGTCCCGGCGCCTGGAGTTGTTCCTGAAGTAGCGCCTGAAAAGACACCTGCACCACCACAACACCGGCCCGGACAGGGCGACTGGGTCATCAACCTGGCGTCCTATAGCAGCGAGTCTTTTGCCAAAAACAAGCAGGTAGAGTTTATCGATAAGGGCGTGGCAGTGGAACAGGTGCAAGCGCAGGTAAAGGGCAAAACGGTCTACCGCTTGCGTGTGCCGGGATTCGAATCCTTAAGTGCCGCCGGCGCAGAAGCCGATGCTATCCGCGCGCGGCTGGGTCTGGATGATACCTGGATTGCACGCCGCTGATTGGCGCACATATTCGGGGACAGAATGAATACTCCACCTGCTTAAGCCGGCGGCATCGGGTTATGGCTAAATACCGGATCGATCGGCCATGCGGCGATTTACACCCTCCTCAGGGGAGCGCCCGGGAGAGGGGTAGAATGCAGGGTGCGTTTCACGCAGCGGCTCATGGATATTTCAGCCCTGACAGTGGCCCGTGGTTTCTGCATCATCACTAACGAGTCAGCTTCCGGATTCTGGATGTTGAGGGGATAACGCGCCCCCTCTTCGCTGCTGTCGCATCCCTTTGATTAGCGGGTAACCGGAACGATCCTGGTGAGCACACTCACAGCAGATCATTCTGTAATGCCGTTGACCTGAAAATAGGCCATGGACTTCGGGCAACACCACACATGAGACTTTACTAATCACTCATCACGGCCGTTAAGTGCAATATATTGATTCTGATTGTATATATAGGTACTGTTTTCGAAAATGGCACGGAGGCCGGGCACATGATCGGGGTATTGCTTAATGAGACACGATTGAGTTTTGCATGACCATGAGAACATGGCGCTGGATCATCCCTCCATTACTCGGGCTGACGCTGGGTGGCGATGCATTCGCCGCATCCCTTGCAGACACGGTAAGGGAAACCATCGAATCCAATCCGGACATCCTGATCGCCGGCAGCGAACGGGATTCTGTCGAACAACAGATGAAACAAGCCAGGGGCGGTTTCTTTCCGCAGGTTGATATCACCGCCGGGGCCGGCTGGGAAACCAGTGACAATCCAACGACGCGTACTGCCGGTGACGGCTCCAGAAATTTAAGCCGGCAGGAGGCTGAAATCAGGATCAGGCAGTTGCTGTTTGATGGTTTTGGAACGAAGAGCGAATTCGAAAGACAGCGCGCACGTGTGAACTCACAGGCCTACGATACCTTCACGACTGCTGAAGCTGTCGGTCTCAAGGCGGTAGAGGCCTACCTGAATGTCATCAGTGAACAGAAACTCGTCCAGCTGGCAACCGAAAACCTGAAGAGCCATCAGGAAACCTATGACCGCATTGTCAAGCGCGACGAACGCGGCGTGAGCAGCAAGGCAGATGTCCAGCAGTCGCTGGGGCGTCTTGCACTGGCCCGGACCAACCTCATGGCAGAGCAAAACCGCTTGAGGGATGCACGATCCACATTCAGGAATATCGTCGGTCACGATCCGGCCAACCTGACCGAGCCGGCTGCCCCGGCGCATCTTTTACCCGCGACACTCGACGAGGCAACTGCTATTGCAGTGGAGAATCACCCCAGGCTGAAGTCCGCTGATGCCGATATCGAGGCTGCACGCCAGCAGCATTCAGCAGCGAATGCATTGTTTTTCCCAAGGATAGACCTCGAAATAAAGGGTTCCAATAACGACAATCTAGATGGTATACGGGGTTCCAACAATGATGCGGAAGTGATGGTGCGTGGACAGTACAAACTTACCGGCGGCAGCGATACTGCAAAACGCAAGGAGAGCGTCTTTAGACTCCAGCAGGCGCGGGAGCTTCATGAACGCACCTATCGACAGGTGGTCGAGGAGATCCAGCTCTCGTGGAACGCCTACGAGACAGCAAAAACCCAGCTTGTACACTTCAAGGTTTACGAAGATGCGAGCAAGCAGGCATTAATGGCCTACCGCAAGCAGTTCAACATCGGCCAACGCACCCTGCTTGATTTACTCGACCAGGAGAACGAGGTATTCCAGGCAAGCATCAACTACATAAACGGCCTGAATGATCTCATATTCAGTGCCTACAGAATCCTCGCCGGCACCGGAAAACTACTCTGGGCTTGCGAGGTCAAACCGCCCCAACAGGTCGATACCATCCAGTAATTGCACGTTAGCTACTGCAACGATCAGATAGTCATTCCGGCTTCACACTTCATAGGGCAACCGGCATGCGGAGACCAAACGACTGACAGTACAGCCTTCAGCCGGCAACCCCTCTTTCGTGCAGGTAGTTCACAAGTACATCCTCGCCTTCAGCGAAGTACTTGAACTCAAGACCACACTGGTAAATTTCACTACTGCTCTGAATGACGTAAACGTTCCGTGCCAGCACGACCACAGCCGGGGAACCCGTATCCGTTACCGGCACCTCAAAGCAAACCTCCACAGTAATCCCGGCGCCCTCGGTCACACGGCCGGAATTTGCAATCATTAGATCTGCCAGCGCCTTGCCAGCCTCAAAACGCAAGCCAGTGCGTGAAAGATTGGTGACCAGACCTTCAACCGTACCGCGCTCCGATATCAGGCTGGCCGGCAGGCGCGTCTCGATGCGTGGAGATCTGCGCAAATCGATAACAAACGAAGATCTGGCACGGTCAGTTTGTGCCGTGTCCAGGGTTTCCAGAGAAAAATTACCTGAACCTGTGGTGTCACCGGGGAAATCTGTCATTTTAGCGGCCCTGCCCGTCCGTTATAAATAGTCACAGGAAAATATCGGCCAGCCTGACAGCCACCTGAAGACAGCAAGGAGATGGCTGTTTGTGTGACCCATGCACATGGGTGCTGGACGGATGGATTCTCGCGCCATCAATTCTTCGGGATAGCCTGCTTGTCCCCGCTCCCTTGCGGTAGCGAACCAGCATGAAATTATAGGTGCTTTTTCTTTTCTACCCTTTTGCGAGGGAGCAGGCGATTTAATCAGAGCGCCCTTAAGTTGGCCTGCCGATGGTTTTCATCCACCAGCGCGAGTGCCTCGGAGGCTGGCAGCGGCTGGCCCAGCAGATAGCCCTGCACCATGTCGCAGCGCAAATTGCGCAGGAAGAACAGTTGCTGTTCATTCTCAACCCCTTCCGCGACCACTTTCATATTCATGCCGTGTGCCATGGTGACAGCGGCACGCACAATGGCGGCATCACTCTGGTCTTCATCCACATTTTTGATGAAGGCACGGTCTATCTTGATTGTGCTGACGGGGAACCGCTTCAGATACTCGAGTGAGGAGTATCCTGTCCCAAAGTCGTCGATTGTTATTCTGTGACCATACTTCCTGAGTACCTCCATCGTCTCAAGCGCATGGCCAACATTCTCCATAATGGTCGATTCTGTGATCTCCAGCTCGAGACAGTCCGTATTGATTCTTGCGGATGCCACTGCATTCCTGATCTGTTCGATCAGACTCTTGTGGCGAAACTGTAACGCCGAGATATTCACAGCCACCGGCAGGACAATTCCCTCGTCGAGCCAGATCCGGATCTGCCTGCAGGCTGTTTCGATTACCCACTGCCCTATATTCACGATCAGGCCGGAAGCCTCTGCAACAGGTATGAATTCGGCGGGCGATACCATGCCGCGCTCCGGATGGTGCCACCTGATCAATGCCTCCATGGAAACGACTTTCAGGCTAGCCAGATCGAGCTGCGGCTGGAAGTACAGCTCGAATTCATTTGCCTGCAGCGCACGACGCAGGTCCTTCTCGATCTCGTAATCCTGCCTCACTGTCGAGATGTATTCATCCCTGAAAAACAGACAATTTTGATTGCCCATACGTTTTGCCTGCTGCAAGGCGAGTCCGGCCCGGGTGATAAGGGTTTCTGCATCTTCGCCATCAGAGGGATAGCGACTGCCGCCAATGCTCGCCGTCATGTGTACCTGGTGGCCATCGACCTCGAAGGGTTCGGTAATGCTGTTGATCAGGCGCTCGACAACAATATTCACATCATCGCTGGCTGACATTTCTGCAAGGAGGACACCGAATTCATCGCCACCCAGCCCGTATACACTCTGATCAAGCAGACCTTCTGGCAGCTTGGCCAGCGCATCCGAGGCGCGCAGTGATTGTGATAATCTCTGTGCTACGGTATTCAGCACAGTGTCGCCGGACGTATAGCCAAATACATTATTGATGCGCTGGAAGGTGTCCAGGTCTACCAGCAAGACGGCAGTGTGCTTGCCTGTTTCCCGCGACTTTACTATCGATTGCGCCAGCTTCTCCCTGAAATTGATCCGGCTCGGCAGGCCCGTCACATGATCGAGGCTGCCACTCGCCGACACATGCTCTGCTAATATCTGGTAACCGCCCTGCGCGCTGGCAGATTCCGGCTCGGTCTTGTGCGTCATTTCACTCCAGACACTAACGCGGTTTCGTCCGGTGTTCTTGGAATGATAGAGCGCGATATCGGCCTGCTCGATCAGTTCCGACAAGCTGCCGGACCCGGAATTGATTGAACTGACACCCAGGCTGGCAGTTACACTGATCACATCTCCAGTCACCGCCTCGGTAATTCTCTGCAACTCGATATTCCTGCGCAACCGCTCTGCCAGTTTCTGTGCGTTGACTTCGTAGGTTTCCGGGAGCAGCATGCAGAATTCCTCTCCACCATAGCGAAACACCTCGTCTTCACCGCGTAACATGCCGCGCAATGCATCGGCAACGGCTTTCAGGACCGCGTCTCCAGCAGCATGACCATAGTTGTCGTTAATGCGCTTGAAGTGATCGATATCGATCATGAGACAGCAGAATTCACTCTTTCCCTCAATTGCATCGTGATAGACACCTTCATACTTGCTGAAGAGTACCCGCCGGTTCTTGCAGTTGGTCAGCGGATCATGGGTTGCAAGGATTAGCAGTTCCTCGTTTTTCCTGTTAACCAGCTCCGAAGACTCCCTGAGTTTCCTGACCATCTCCCTGAGTGCATCGTTTCTTTCCTCCAGCTCGGTGACATCATCAAATGTCACCATGGCACCCTTGCGGACACCCTTTTCATCCAGCACGGGAGAACTGTTAACGGTGAACTGCCTGTCGGCCTGGTCAGGACTCTCGAGCGCTATTGTTTCACCAGTAGCACTGAAACCAGATTGCAGCGTCTTCAGCCAGGGTATCTCGTCACCGTAGTTCTTCCAGCTCAGGCTCGCCGCCCGCTTCCCGATCAGTTCCTTTTCACAGGTACCGGTGGCCGTCAGGAACGTTGTATTTACGAACAGGATAATGCCCTTGTTATCAATGAGCAGCACACCTTCGGTCAACGTATCCAGTGCACGCTTGACCCGCGAGGGAACCACCGACCCGGGATCGATAGATGTGAATATTTTCTTGACAAGAAACAGGAAGACGAGAAATCCGAAGATTGCAACAAACAGCGTCAGTACCAGCATGGAACTGATCTCGAACCCGAGGATTCTGGTCCGGTTTACAGGCCTGAAGCGCAATTCAACGCTGCCCCATTTCTGTTTCAAACGCGCATTCTTATACAGTGGAACCTGCATCTGGGTGGCAGTAGACTTGTCGCCAAGACTGGTATCCCAGCGGGCTTCATGATCACCCGAGACTGCAATCAATCTGCCATTCTCTGCACGTAGTGCTGCAGAGAGCACGTCGTCATTCCGCTCAACCAGCATCTTGAGGCTGGCCGCAATGGAGTCGTAATCGTTTTTTCTGATTGTCATTGAGTACTGTACGGCCACTGTCTCTGCTATCCGTTTTCTGCCATCAATCACGGCCGATGAACGATCCGGAATAATTCCGATCAGGTCAGACAGCAAGATAATGGAAACTACGGCCATGATCAGGCCGAGGCTTATTCGCATCGCAGGACCAAGTCTTGTCATTTATCCGCTTTCCCTGCTGTCTTCGATGCTTCTCCCTTCTCTTCCAGATCCGCCTCATCGAACATATTATCCAGATCACTATCTGCATCATCTTCATGCCCGGGACGGTTACCCTTCTTGCGATTCATGTCCATGACTGGCAAGGGATCAAACCCTTTCAGCACAGATACCGATGACAGCATACTCGCGGCAAGGGCACCGCCACGAAGCACCCAGCTCACCACGCCCGCAGACACAGACAGGGCGAGACCACCCACTGACTTGACAAGTCCACTCGCCGGCTGATCGTCCACTTCGCTCAACTTGATACGTGTAAGATCAAACAGTTGCAGCATCTCCTCGGTTATCTGATACCCGGCCTGGACAATACTGCGCACAGCATGTTTTATAACGTTGTCTTTCCGAGCTTCATCCAGTTCAAGGTCAGCATCGTCCAGATACTGATAGGGATCGACCCGGTAATCGGTATCGCCTTCCTCAGCAACTTCGTGGCTGGCAATTATTTCCTTCATTACACCGGACTGCTCTTCACTTCCCGCCGGGGTCGCGCCAACGCTGTCACGCAAAACCACAGGGGGTTCTGTTTGCGCCACAACCGTTTCATCAGTTGTGTCTTCACCGGGGTCGGCAAAAACACCCGCAACCAGCGCGCCCACACTGCTCTCGCTCTCGGCGAAACCCTGATCATCGATATAGTTCGCCTCTACTGTAATGACAGTACCGACGTCGGCCTGGGTAGTCACATAGGTCGTGCCGGTTGCCCCGGCAATAGCGATGCCATCGCGGTACCACTGATAACTGATCGGGCCACTGATGCCATCGGCATCAGCCAGCGTATGGCTGACGCTGATGGCGTCGCCCTCACCCGGCATCAGGTTGTCGATCGTAACGGCGCCAGTCGGAATGTCATTCACATTCGCGACCGGTGTGGTCTGCATTGAAGTCAGGCTCTCTGCCGTGCCATTGGCATCGATGTAAATGGCCGTCACACTGATCTGGCTACCCACGTCGGCATCGTCCAGGGCATAGGTACTGCCGGTGGCGCCGGTGATGGCTGATCCGTCACGTAACCACTGGTAGTTGAAGGCTCCGAGACCGTCTGCATCGCCGATAGTGGATGTGTCCACGGTCAGGACCTGGTCTTCCTGCGCCAGACCTGTAATGGCCGGCAGGCCACTCGGCAGATCATTGACATTGGCAACCGGACCTACGCCCGCGCTGGTCACGTTCTCACTGGTCCCCTGCCCGTCGGTATAGCTGGCGGCAACAGTAATCATCGCGCCCACATCCGCATCTCCCAGGGTATAGATGGAACCGGTCGCGCCGACAATGGCAACACCATCCCGATACCACTGATAGCCGATGACTCCGATACCATCCACATCCGCCAGCGTGTTCGAGGCGGTGAGCGTCTGGTCTTCTGCCGGTGTACCACTGATATTCACTGAACCCGTCGGGGCATTGTTGACGTTGGTGACCGCCGCGGTGCCCGTACTGCTCACACTCTCGGCCGTGCCCTGATCATCGGTGTAGCTCGCCACCACCGTAATGACGCTACCGACGTCTCCCTGCACTGTGGTGTAATTCGCTCCCGCGGCACCGGCAATGGCAACACCATCCCGGTACCACTGATAGCTTATCGCACCGCTCAGGCCATCAGCGTCCGCCAGGGTGTTGCTCGCCGTCAGCATGTCACCCTCGGCCGGAGCCGGGTTGTCGATGGTGACGCTGCCCGTTGGGGCATCATTAACGTTGACCACCGGTCCCGCCCCGGCACTGGTCATAGTCTCATTCATGCCCTGTCCGTCGGTGTAGCTGGCGGTTACCGTGATGGTAGCGCCCACATCGGCGTCACCGAGGGTATAGGCGCTGCCAGTCGCACCGGCGATTGCCACGCCGTCGCGGTACCACTGATACGAGACCGGCCCCATACCATCGACATCCGCCAGTGTGTTCGAGGCCGTAAGCGTCTGGTCCTCGGCCGGTGTGCCGCTGATGCCCACCGCACCGGTCGGTGCATTGTTGACGTTGGTGACCGCCGCGGTGCCGGCGCTGCTCATGCTTTCGGCCGTGCCCTGGTCATCGGTGTAGCCCGCCACGACGGTAATTACCGCACCGACGTCGGCCTGCACAGTGGTGTAGGTACTGCCGGTGGCTCCACCGATGGCAACCCCGTCGCGATACCACTGGTAACCGATTGGGCCATTCAGGCCATCGACATCCGCCAGTGTGTTGCTGGCGGTCAAGGTGTCGCCTTCGGCCGGTGCAATGTTATCGATGGTGACGCTGCCGGTCGGGGCATTGTTGACGTTGGTGACCACCGCCGTGTTGGCGCTGCTGACACTCTCGCTGGCGCCCTGGTCGTCAGTGTAATTTGCCACCACGCTGATAATGGCGCCCACATCTGCCTGAACGCTGGTGTAGGTTGAGGCTGTTGCACCACCGATGGCGATGCCGTCACGGTACCACTGGTAACTGATCGCACCGCTCAGACCATCGGCATCGGTGAGGGAGTTCGACGCGGTGAGCGTATCACCCTCAGCAGGTGTCATGTTGTCGATGAGGACGCTGCCGCTCGGCACATCATTGACATTGGCAATCGGGCCGACACCGGCACTGGAAACGGATTCACTGGCGCCCTGATCATCGACGTAGCTGACGCTGGCGGTAATGATTGTGCCAACATCCGCATCCCCAAGGATGTAGCCCCCGCCATTTGCACCGGCAATGGCAACACCATCGCGGTACCACTGGTAGCTGAACGCGCCGCTGATGCCATCGGCATCAGTGATACCTGTCGTATCAACCGTGAGTATCCGATCTTCCACAGGTGTGCCGGTAATAACCGGTAGCCCAGCCGGCGCATCATTCACGTTCACAACCGGACCCACACCGGCACTGGTGACGGCCTCACTGGCGCCCTGGCCATCGGTGTAGCTGGTCTCGACGGATATCGTGGCACCGACGTCGGCATCACCCAGGGTATAGGTTGCGCTTGTCGCGCCGGCAATGACCAGCCCGTCACGCAGCCACTGGTAGCTCAGGGCGCCCAGACCGTCCGCATCGCTGATGCCTGAGGTATCCGCCGTCAGAGTCTGGTCCTCGGTCACGGTGCCCGCGATGGTCGGCACACCCACCGGCGCATCGTTGATATTGGCAACCGGGCCCACACCCGCGCTGGTCACACTCTCGTTCGTGCCCTGCCCGTCGGTGTAGCTGGCAGCGACCGTGATGGTCGTGCCGACATCGACATCGCCCAGGGTATGGGTGGATCCGGTTGCACCGGCGATGGCCACGCCATCGCGGTACCACTGGTAGCTGATGGCTCCCAGGCCGTCGACATCCGCCAGTGTATTCGAAGCGGTGAGCACCTGGTCCTCCGCTGGCGTGCCACTGATGCTGACCGTACCCGTCGGGGCATCGTTGACGTTGATGACCGCCGCCGTGCCGGCACTGCTGACGCTCTCGGCGGTACTCTGGTCATCGGTGTAGCTCGCTACGACAGCGATCACAGCACCCACATCGGCCTGGACAGTCGTATAGGTGGATCCTGTGGCTCCGCCGATCGCCACCCCGTCCCGATACCACTGGTAACTGACCGGACCACTCAGGCCGTCCACATCGGCCAGGGTGTTGGAAGCGGTGAGCGTGTCGCCCTCGGCCGGGGTGGTGTTGTCTATCGTAACGCTGCCGGTCGGCGCGTCATTGATATTAGTAACAGCAGCGGTCTGTGCTGAAGTCACTGACTCACTGGTGCCATTCAGATCTGTGTAGCTCACCTGCACGCTGATCTGCGCACCGACATCGGCATCGCCCAGTGTGTATGAGTTACCTGTGGCACCACCGATGGCTACACCGTCGCGCAACCATTGATAAGAGAAGGCGCCGAGGCCGTCCGCATCCGAGATGCCGGACGTATCGGCGGTAAGTACCTGGTCTTCCTGAACCGTGCCGGTAATGGTTGGTACACCGACCGGGGTATCATTCATGTTCGTGACCGCCGCTGTCTGCGCGGAGGTCAATGGCCCTTCACTGGTGCCCTGGCCATCGGTGTAACTCACCTGCACGCTGATCTGTGCGCCGACGTCGGTATCACCGAGGGTATACGTTGCGCCGGTGGCACCGCCGATGGCTACGCCGTCACGTAACCATTGATAAGCAAAGGCGCCCAGACCGTCGGCATCGCTGATGCCTGAGGTATCCGCGGTCAGTACCTGGTCTTCCTGCACAGTTCCAGTAATCGTCGGCACACCCACCGGCAGATCATTGACATTGGCGATCGGGCCAACACCAACACTGGTCACCGACTCGTTCGTACCCTGTCCGTCCGTGTAGCTGGTGGTGACGGTAATCGTGGCACCGACGTCAAGATCGCCGAGGGTGTAGGTCGTGCCGGTGGCGCCGCCGATAGCGACGCCATCGCGATACCACTGGTACGAGACCGGTCCCATGCCGTCCACATCAGCGAGTGTGTTTGAGGCCGTCAGCACCTGGTCCTCGGTCGGCGTGCCGCTGATCGTGACCGAACCCGTCGGGGCGTTGTTGACGTTGGTGACCGCCGCCGTGCCGGCGCTGGATACCGATTCCGCCGTGCCCTGGTCGTCAGTGTAGCTCGCCACCACGGTAATGACCGTACCGACATCGGCCTGGACTGTCGTATAGGTGGATCCTGTGGCTCCGCCGATCGCCACGCCATCGCGATACCACTGGTAGCTGATCGGACCGCTCAGGCCGTCGGCGTCCGCCAGGGTGTTGCTGGCAGTGAGCAGATCCCCTTCGGCCGGTGTCGTGTTGTCGATGGTCACGCTGCCGGTCGGGGCATCGTTGACGTTGGCGACAGGACCGACACCGGCACTGGACACGGATTCGTTCTGCCCGTATCCATCCGTGTAACTGGCTCTGACTGTAATAGTGGTACCCACATCGGCATCGCCGAGTGTATAGGTCGTTCCGGTCGCACCGGCGATGGCCACACCGTCGCGATACCACTGGTAGCTGATAACACCCAGGCCATCCGCATCGGCCAGGGTATGGCTTGCCGTCAGCATCTGATCCTCGGTCGGTGTGCCGCTGATGGTCACACTGCCGGTTGGCGCATCGTTGATGTTGGCCACCGAACCGGTCTGGGCAGAGACCAGCGGACCCTCGCTGCTGCCGCGCCCATCGGTATAGCTGACCGCGACCGAGATCTGCGCGCCGACATCGGCATCGCCGAGTGTATAGGTGGACGCCGTGGCGCCGGCGATGAGTACGCCATCCCGGTACCACTGGTAGCTGAAGGCACCCAGGCCGTCGGGATCGCTGATCCCGCTGGTGTCCGCCGTCAGCACTTGATCTTCTTCCACGGTGCCGGTAATGGCCGGCAGGCCGGTCGGCGCCTGATTGGGCAATTCCGTGTTGATGACCGTCAGGTCCGCCAGGTCGAGGCCGCTGAAATTGGGATCGGCACTGGTGGCCGCACCGAGGATGACCTGGAATGCCTGGTCGCCGTCGATGGTGAAGTCCTGCACCCCGTTGATGGTGACCGTCTGCGGCGTGCTCCAGTTACCCGTCGTGAAGGTTACCGAGCCGACCGAGACCATACCCTCGGTGGGATCGCTGACGCTGATCGGAATGGTGACATCTGCCGTGGGGGCGGATTCGAGCACGATCTGGAAGGTCGCACTGGCGCCCTCCTCCGAGACGGCCAGTCCGTAACGCTGCATGAACACGCCGTCGGCATCCCCGGCCCCGCTGCCGCCCCAGGCGACGATGAAGCCGCCGCCGGCTTGTGCGATGACCTCGGGGAAGGTCTGGTTGCCGGACGTGGTGGTGTTGATAATGAACTCGCCGCCCAGCTTGTTGCCCGCCCAGTCGAGACGCTGCCCGACCACGGCCGTGCCGTCGCCATCGGCGTCGCTGTTCCACACCACGGTGATGTTGCCGCTCGCATCGGCCGTGATGGAACCGATTGGCTGCTGCGCGGATGAAACGGTCGTCGTGTTCACGCGGATCTCGCCACCGACCGTCGAGCCATCGGCCGCATAGCGTTGCATGAAGACCTCGAAGGACCCGTCCGCGTTGCGGCTCTGGTATTCCACCACGAAGCGGCCGTCATCCAGCATGACGACATCGTGATAGTACTGGCTGTTGGCAGTGGTGGTATTGACCCGGAACTCGCTGCCCAGTGCGTTGCCGCCGGCATCGAAGCGCTGTCCGAAGATACCGTAATTCGAACCGTCCTGGTTCTCGCTGGCCCAGATGACGACGAAATTGCCGGCCGCATCCATGCCGATCGAGGTGACCTGCTGGGTGCCCGTCGTGTAGGTGTTGACACGGAACTCGCCACCCTGCGCCGTGCCGCTGGCATCGTAGCGCTGGGCATAGATCCCCAGGCTGGCATCCGGGTCCTGACCGTTGGCGACCCAGGCAATGACGAAGCCACCGTCCGTGTCCATGGCGATGGTGGGACTGCCCTGGTAGCCGGCCGTGGTGGTATTGACCAGGAACTCGCCGCCCTGGGCAACACCCACCGCATCGAAACGCTGCGCATAGACACCATAACTGTCGCCGTCCTGCAGGTTGCTCTGCCAGGTCACGATGAAGTTGCCGGCAGCGTCCATGGCCACCGACGGGTTGAGCTGGCTGTCAGCGGTCGTCGTGGTGACCAGGAACTCGCCGCCCACGGCCGTCTCGTCAGCGCTGTAGCGCTGCACGTAGATGCCCCAGCCCGAGCCGTCCTGCAGGTTGCTGGCCCACACCACGATGTAGTTGCCATTGGCGTCGGTCGCCATACCCTGGTGGACGCCTGCCCCGATCTGCTGGTTATCCGTGGTGGTCGTGTTGACCAGCGTCTCGTTGCCAATCGGTACGATTGATATCGGTGTCACCCGGATACCGTCGGCCATGTCGATAACATTGATCGTGATGGACTGGGCATCGATACCGCCGTTGCCGTCGCTCACCTGTACGGTGACGGTATAGACATTATCCGCCCCGGCATCGGTCGGGTTCTCGAAATCCGGCGCCGAGACAAAACTGAGCGCACCGGTGCCAGAATTTATCGTGAATTGTGCCGCATCCGCGCCGCCGCTGATCGAGTAGCTCGGCGTATCGAGATCGACATCGGAGCTGGTGACCGTGGTCACTGCGAGTGTGTTTTCAGCTACGTTAATGTTTGCCGTGGCACCTCCGCCGTCGGAGGTAATGACAGGATCATCATTAACCGCAATGATATTGAGCGTGGCTGCAAAGGTTTTGGCACTGAAGGCGGTACTGCCACCATTGATCGAAACATCGATGCCAGTAGCGCCATTGGCCCCGGATGTCTGATCCCAGGCATGGAAAGTCAGATCACCAGCGCTGCCGTTGTAGTCAGCATCAGGGACAAAGCGAACGAGCGCGCCGGTATCGAGCAAAACCGCACTCGTATCGGACACAGCCCCGAAGGCCACCCAGGTACCATCAGCATTGGCATCGTACTGCCATTGTCCGTTGGTATCATCCACCGCGGTAACGGCGATGCCCTCCAGCGCCCCAGCGTCAGAATCCATGATGCGGTCTGCACCCGAGCTGTTGATAATCGACAGCACACTGTCGCCCGCCGCGTTGAAATCGTCCTCGTTGATATCGGTCAGGCTGTCGCGCTTGGCCTCGGTGACCCCGACAGAGAAAAAGGCACCCGGTGCCGACTGGTTGTTGTACTCGGTCTGGATCCACTCCTGTGAACGAGCCACATCGGCAATACGGATTTCATCCATCATGCCGAGGAAGTAGCGGGTTGCGCGGTCGGGGTTGCCCCCCCACAGCATGTCGTCGCTGCTGGTCAGCGTCGTCCAGCTGCCGGGCACCCCCTCGTAGGTAAACGTCATCGGGCTGCCATCGACGTAGACTTTTACTTCCTTGGTGGCGAAGTCCATGGTCGCGGCCAGGTGGTGCCACGTATCGTTGGTGAATGGATCTAAACCGAGGTTGTAGTTGGTATCCGGCAACATGGCATCCGGATAGAAGAAGTGGTCGCCATCCCCCTGCTGGGCCCACTCATAGCCGTCCAAGCCACTGTAGCGGTTACTGCTGCTCATGATGATCTGGTGATCACCGTCAGCCGAATCGACGAAATTGATCCAGAGCGAGAAGGTGGCCTCGTCGTTAACGCTATCGAGGGTGGCGCTATCCGTAATCCGGATCATGTCATCAGTACCATCGAAGACCAGACCCTGGCCGATCGTGGTAGACACCGAGTCCGCAGCGTCCATCGACCCCTCGGTCGTGGCATGATTCCCGCTACCGCTACTGTCAATGAGCTCACCGGGCGCTCCGGTGGGTGATTCATTCAGATGGTAGACGCCGACATAGTTGTCCCATACCGCTGGTATATTTTCCTGGTTGCCTGAAGCGGCATTGCCGAAGTACATGAAGATATTCGTGTCGACCGAGGCCGACAGATCGGTCTTGACCCATACGCGCAGCTCACCGGTGGCTTCATCGAAATGCTCGATCTCGTGGGCCAGCTGGGTGACGCCATCGGCCGCGGTGAACAATATATCGTCGCCATTGGCCAGTGCCTGGGCGGCAAGCTCGGCATCGGTGTTGAGCGTGATCAACAGCGGGAAGTTGGTCAGATCACCCGCAACGCTGGCCGCACCGATCGTCAATGCCTTGCGTGAATCCCAGGCATCGTTGAACCAGGCAGTCACGGCGGGCGCGTCGTTACCGGCATTAGCCACGACACCCGCTGACAGTTCAGAGGAATTGGTAAAAGCGGTATATCCCGCATCGCTATCCGTCGCGGTCGCCTTGATGGTCGCCCCGACAGCGATGCTGGCGTCGAGGGTGGCGTTGATCGTCGCATTGCCGGCGCCGTCGGTGGTGACATTGGCGAATCCGATGTAGGCCTGAACGCCGCCCGATTCGGCGAAAAACTCGACGCGAAAGTAGTCGTTAACCGCCGCACTCAGGATACCGCTAACCGTGATCTGGTTCTCCGTCACCGAAGCGAACGATAGCGACGGTGCGCTCTGCGACGAGTTGGCACCGACACCGATATCGATATCCTGATCACCGTTGGAGTAAATTTCGTTACCGAGCACGGCGTTGCCGCTGCCATTGACAATATTAATCCCGTCGAGCGCGTTAAACGCGATCAGGTTGCCGGCGCCCGGCGTCGTGCCGCCGATCAGGTTGCCGGTAGCATTATTCTGAATCTCGATACCATCATCGGAGCGGTTGCCACGATCGAGCGTCCCGGTGATGTCGGTACCGATATAGTTGCCCTGCACGATATTGTTGCTGGAATTGATTTCAATTCCTTCGTAATTATTGGAAATGATGTTACGGGCTTCTACCGTGGTGCCGCCGATGGTGGTGTTGTCGGCACCAGACAGCAAGGCGATGCCGACATCGCCATTACCCGAACCCGTCGAACCGTCCGGATCCAGACCGATGATGTTGCCCTGGATGACTGTACCGGTCGCACCGGTTCCGGTTACATTGATGCCTTCATTACCGTTATTGGTAATTACGTTGCCATCATTTGCGCCGGTACCGCCAATAATCGTGTTGGCTCCCTGGACATTGATGCCGTTATTGCTGTTACCCACTCCGATTGAACCATTCCCGGTGGTACCGATCCAGTTGCCGGTAATACTGATGCCGTCCGCACCCGAATTAATCTGGATCCCGTTCCCGGTAAAATCGACGATCGCCAGGCCCTGTACGCTGCTGCCGTCGGCCCCGCTTTGAAAGGTAAGACCGTTGCCGGTGACCGCCGATCCATCCAGGATTACCAGCGGCTCCCCCACATAGCCGGGTGCAGTGGTAGCGTCGATATTGACCGGTTGGGAAATTGCGGGTAGTCCAGTCACCAATGTGATGCTGCCAGTCACGGTGAATTCGATCGTATCGGCGCCACCGCTCGCGTTGGCATCGGTAATCGCTTGGCGCAGGGATCCGGCACCTGAATCTGCGAGTGTTGTTACCGTATAAGTCGCCAACGTTTGCTGGTAGGCGTTCTGCAGCTCCGCATTTACCGCGATATTTGTTTCCACTGTACCTGTGGTGTATTCCAGCTCCCAATCACCACCGACTTCCGCATTACCGGTCAGGTCATCCGAGGCCGCGACATCGGCGCCGGTCAGTTCGGCCAGGCTGTCGATCAGGGCCTGACCGGCCTCGTTAGCCGCGAGATTGCAGCCATAGATCATGATGTCGGCGCTGTCGGTGAGGGCACTGCCCCAGGACTGCACCAGGTCGACGTTGGTGGCCAGTGTCTCGCCGTCGAGCATGGTGCCTCCCAGGTCGATGGCGCCCGCCTCACCGTGCGACAGGATGTGTACGGCGTTGATGTTATCGAAACCGCTGAGTACGGCGGAGATCTGGGCAAGGCCGTCCTGGGTGTTGTCGAGTTCGAAGACCTCGTAGCGGGTGCCCTCGTCCGGGTAGGTCAGCAGGTCGGACAGCAGGGTCTGGTATTCGGGGACGTCGGTATCGACGAAGACCAGTTCCAGGCGCACATCGGCGCTGGAGGCCTCGGTAGTCTGCAGGGAGCCCTGATCGAGGGTCTGTTCGATTACCGTCTGCGGGTAATCGTCCGGCGGTGTCTCCAGCTGCGTGGCGGCGAGCACGCCTTCCAGGCCGGCGGAAAACAGCAGGCGTGGTTCTACTGCCTCCAGTTCCGGACGGGGTTTATACTTTTTATCCTTATCATCCTTTTTGGCCATATCCCTGCCCGCCACACCCCGTAACCGGCGGCATGGCGCGCCGGAAACCGGGGTATTGAGAAAAAACCATGCACAACGTCACAGAACGAAGTCGGCAAATTCTTGACACACTTGAGGTAGACAGAACAGAAAATCGCACCATGCTGGTGCGCGAACAGGAAGAGGGACTTACTTTTTGGCCATACCGAAGTCTACCGTCCCGACCGTCCGCGGGCTGCGGGAGATGGCCGCAGGGTTGCCCGCACCACTGAAGCTGACCGTGCAGCGCAGGCCGCCCGGCAGCTTGTGCTCGGGGTTGGGCAATTCCAGGCGCACGCCGAACATGCCGCTGGAGGCATCCACGACGCGGTCCACGATCTTCACCACGGCGGCATAGCTGCCCTCGAGCGGTGCCTCCGGCGAGACCCGGGCCTTCATGCCCGGCTTGATGCTGCCGAACTGGGATGCCGGCAGCAGCACCTCGACATTGAGCGGGTCGAGCTGGGCCAGCGTCAGGATCGGGCCGTCATCGGGATATTCGCCCACCGACTTGAAGCGCTCGACCACCACGCCGTCGAACGGGCTGGCAATGGAGTGCTGATCGAGCAGCGCGTTCGCGCGTGCCAGCTCCAGCTCGGCCAGGTAGCGGTTCTCCTGCGCCTGCAGGATCTGCAGCCTGGCCAGCGCCTCCTCGGTTTCCACTTCGTCGCGGGTCTGTTCCGCCACCACACCCTCTTCCGCCAGACCACCAAAGCGGCCCAGCTTGCGCTTGGCGAACTTGTGGCTGACCTTGCTGCTGCTCAGTTCCGCGCTCAGGGCGGCCTTGGCGCGCGCCAGCTCGACGGCGGCCTTTTCCACCTTGGACTCGAATACCACCAGCGGCTCGCCGCTCTTGACGAGGTCACTGCGGTCGAAGTTGATCGCCTCGATGCGCCCGTCCACCGCGCTCTTGATTTCGACGACGCGGTGCGGCTCCATCAGGCAGTCATAGTCAAAGGCCATGGCCGGCGTGGACAACACCAGCCCCGCCAGCATATTAACTATCTGCCTGTATAGATTCTTTTTCATAGTCAGCACGTATTCCGTTCAGGCCGAAAACCGCCCGCATCATTCCGACTTGCCTGAAAAGGCCAGTATCCTGCCCAGGTATTCATCCATCTGTTCCAGCGCCTTGCGCTGCGTGCGTTGCTGGTGCTCCGACTTGCGTTGACAGGCTTCCATGACGAGCCGGCCTAGCCACGGTGGCAGGGGGCGCGAGTCTCTCGCATACCTAGCGGCCAGCCAGTGCAGAGATTGAGGCAGGAATTCGGTCACAATCCGGTCATCGAGTGCCAGCAGCGACTGGTAACTGCCCGGTGCGCCCTGGCGCCCGGCACGGCCAAACAGCTGCCGGTCGATGCGCCGCGCCGTGTTGCGTTCGGCCGCAATCACATGCAGACCGCCGGCCTCAGCCACGCCGGGCCCGAGCGGTATATCGGTGCCGCGGCCCGCCATGTTGGTGGCAAGGGTGATGGCGCCCGGCGCGCCGGCCTGTGCGACCAGCTCCGCCTCGCCCTCGTCCTGGCGGGCATTCAGCACCCGGTGCGGCAGATTCAGCCGGGCGAGCATCCGGCTCAGCGTTTCGCTGTCGGAGACGGAACGTGTACCGACCAGCACCGGGCGTTGCTGCTTGTGCAGCTCGATCACGCGCGCGATGATGCTGCGCCACTTGGTTTCCTGGTCGGGGTAGACCATGTCAGGCTGACGCCCCAGCTGCGAGTGGCGGTGGGTCGGGATCTTCACCACCCTGAGGCCGTATACGGCGCCCAGCTCCGCCGCCGTCTCGCGCGCCGTACCGGTCATGCCGGACAACAGCAGGTAGCGCCGGAAGAACTTCTGGTAGCTGATGCGCGCCAGCACCTCGTTGGGCGGGCTGACCTCGCAGCCTTCCTTGACCTCGATCATCTGGTGCAGGCCCTGCTCCCACTTGCGGTCCGCCATGACCCGGCCCGTGAAGTCATCGATGATCATGACCTTGCCGTCCTTCACCAGGTATTCATGGTCTCGCCGGAACAGGTGACACGCACTCAGCGCCTGCGTCGCCAGCTCCTCGGCTCGCGTGCGCATGCGCCACTGGCCGGCAAACTTGCCGCCCTCCTCGGCCACCCGCTCCTTGCCGGCCGCCGTCAGCTGCACGCGGCGCAGCTTGCCATCGATAGTGAAATGCTCGCCCTGCTTGAGCTGCATGGCGAGTCGCACGGCCTGCCGGTAGAGCAATATATTCTGTTCGGACAACTGCCCGCCCTGCGAGAGGATCAGCGGGGTCCCCGCCTCGTCGATGAGCACGCTGTCCGCCTCGTCGACGATGCAGAAACACAGGCCGCGCATCAGCACCGAATCGAGCCGGGCCTGCCTGGCAAACAGCCGTTCCGCACGCAGGGACACCGCACCCGCCACATCACGCAGTCGCACCCGGTCGCGCAGGTAGTCGAACACCAGCGTCTTGTTGGTGCAGTAGGTGATATCGGCGGCGTAGGCATCCCGCCGCTCCGGTTCCTGCTGTTGTTCTGTGACCACCCCGACCGTGAGGCCGAGCAAGCGGTACAGCGGCGCCATCCTGGCGGCGTCGCGTTCGACCAGGTAATCATTGACCGTGATCACATGCACCGGAATGCCTGCCAGCGCCGCCACGGAGGCCGGCAGGGTCGCCATCAGGGTCTTCCCCTCGCCGGTCTCCATCTCGGCGAGCATGCCGTCGAGCAGCACCCGGCCGGCCATGAGCTGCACGTCATAGTGACGCATGCCCAGCGCACGCCAGCCCGCCTCGCGCACGACGGCGAAGGCCTCGACCAGGTGCCGGTCGGCCAGGCCGTCGCGGCGCAGGATTTGTTTGATGCGAGTGATCCTGCCGGCAAACGCTGCCTCGTCCAGTTCCGCCAGTCGCACCCCTGCACGATCGACCTGCCGCACAAAGGACCGCAGGCGACGCCTGTGCAATGGCAGGCGTGTCGCCAGGAAACCGCTGAGCTGGGCGGAGACGCGGTCAAGCCAGCCGCTGGCGGCCGGCACGCGCTCCGGATAATCGCCCAGCTGGAAGCCGGGCCGGGCAGCCGCCTTGCTCGCCGATATCATCTTTTTATACCCCGAAGCGACGCATGAACAGCTGCCGCAGCGTGCGCTGCCACTGCAGCGCCAGCGGCTCGGCCCCGTGCTCGAAACGGACATGGACACGCTGTCCATACAACTGCGATGGCACGTCTTCCTGCAGCTCGAGTTCGAACTGGAACAGCGAGGTCAGCGCCTGCAGCCCCGATTCATCCGCCGGGTCGACCGGGATCAGGCCGCCACCGCGCGTGCCCAGCGCCGGGCTCGGCAACCGGTCGGAGGCGGCCGGCACCTCGTTGTTGACCCGGGCAGGGAGGGTGCGGCCGGCCTGGCCGGCGATGCGGACCTCGACCTGTTCGATCTGCGTTCTGAGCAGGCCGATGTCGGCCTGTTCGACGACGACGCGGGCGCGCCGCACACCCTCGTTGAGGATGTAGGCCAGCGTGTCGCCGCGACGGATAAACGTGCCTTCCAGGTCCGCATAACCCGGGATGACCAGTTGCCCGGCGGCCGGACTGCGCAGGACCAGCTCATCGAGCTGGCGACGCGCGTCTGCGAGTTCCTCCGCCATCGCGGCCATGTCCTGCTTGAGGCTCTCTGCCTCAATCGGGTTTTCGTTCTGCGCGAAGGCATGTTCGGCCTGCAACTCCTGCAGATTTGCCGCGAGCACGGCCACGCGTGCCTCCAGCAACGGGTCCTCGCACTCCAGCAGCGGCTGGCCGGTGCTGACCTGCGCATCCGGCACTGCCAGCATGGCTGTCACGAAGCAGTCCGCTCCGGCGCGTACCCGCGACTGCTCCGGCAACCAGACCACACCCTCGGCCATGGTCCAGAGCGGCGCGGGTATCAGGAACAGGCCACCGGCGAGCAGCAGCATGCCGCCGCCGGCCACACCCAGGGCGCGCGCCCGCTGATACTGCAGGCGGCCGTCCCGGAACAGAAATGCGATATGCCGCGCGACGGGCATGATGATCTGCAGGACGATCGCCCAGATCGCCAGCAGCACGCCGACCACGAAAAACTTGCCCGCCAGATACAGGATGATGGTGAACATGATGAGCATCCGGTAGGCAAAGGAGGCAATACCATAGACTGTAAACCAGGCCGCCTCGCCGCGTGCGGCCACCGGACTGGACACATCCTGCATGCCGTACAGGTAACGCAGTAGCAGGTAGCTCAGGTAGCGTTTCGAGCGTACGGCGAGATTCGGTATCTCGATCGCATCCGCCAGCATGTAGTAGCCGTCGAAGCGCAGCAGGGGATTGCCGTTGAAAAACAGCGTCGAGACACTGCCGATCAGCATCACGTTGTAGGCGATCGCGCTGACCAGGCCGGTCTCGACATTGATCCACAGCACCAGGGCCAGCGCCGCGAGAAACAGCTCGACCATCATGCCCGCTGCACTCACCGCCAGGCGCCGGTGTTTCTCCCGGAAGCCGGCCGATGCGGTCGCATCGACATAGGGAATGGGCATCAGCACCAGGAACATGATGCCCATCTCGTGCACCTCTCCGCCCCACAGGCGCGTAGCAAAGGCATGCCCGAATTCGTGCAGCAGCTTGATGCAGGGATAGGTGAAAAACATAATGACCAGGTTCCAGGGATTCAGCACCCGGTCGATGATGTCTGCCGTGATGGATTCCCAGTGCAGGCCGGCCAGCACCACGCCCGTGGCTACGACCAGCAGCCACACGGCCAGCCCGGCCCAGCTGAACAGCGGGCGCACATAGGGCAGCCAGCGCAACAGGAAACGGTCCGGGTCCCACAGTGGCAACCGCAACGACATCGGATTCAGCACGCGCTGTTTCCAGTCCTGCCGCTGCTTGTGACGATGCCTGTGGAACACCTCGAGCGCATCCGGCGTCAGATCACACTGCAGGATATCGGCGGCATGCAGCTGTCCCAGCAGGTGCATGGTTTCTTCCTGGCCCGGCGCGTCATCGCCAAGCCGTTCGAGTGTCTCTTCCCAGATCTCGTTGACCGTGCGCACGCCATCCATCTGGCCGATCATTGCGTAGACTTCGGGACCGAAGCGGTGAAACGCACCACTGGCCTCATCCTGCAGGAGGTAACAGCGGTTACCGCGGTAGTAGTGACGGTGCAGGCTGATATGCCCGCGCAGGCGCGGCCTGATGTCCGCTACCCGGTACCAGTGCTGGCTGTACATCGACCGGGCCATGTCAGGGCAACCAGGACCAGGCCTTGAGCTTCATCCAGTCAAACATGCGGTGGGTCCAGATCCAGAACAGCCGGCGCTCACCGATCTCGATCTTGCCGACACCTTCCATACCGGGACGCAGCAACGCCGGGGTGTCGTTCAGCTGTGCCTCGACCCGGTAGTAGTTGCCGCCATCGGCAGACTCGGACACCGGGGTAATCCGGCTGACCTCGAAAGCCAGGGCAGCACCGGGCAATCCCGACAGTTTCAGCCTGCCGGCCTGCCCCGTCGCGATCGCGTTCATGTCCCGCTCGTCCACGCGCAGCACCAGGCGGTAGGCCTCCAGCGGCGCCACCTCGAACAGGACATCGCCGCGCGCGACCGGCGAGCCCAGCGACTGGGACAGGTCACCGCTGACAACGACACCGGTCAGGGGCGCGGTGATCTGCATGCGTTCCAGCTGCTTGTTGATCAGCTGCAGCTGGGCATCCGACTGGCTGATGCGTGCACTGAGGATCGAGACCTGGGCACGATCATGTTCGGCCAGGGCGTTGCGATACTCGCGCGCATGACGCGCCTTCTCGCTGGTGAGTTTCTGCTGCTCAAGCTTCAGCTCCCTGTCATCCAGGGTCCCCAGCAGCTGTCCGGCCTGCACCAGGTCACCGGCCCGGATATCGGAATCGAGGATGAAGCCATCGATGGGAGCGACGATCGCGCGCTGGATGGTACCTTCCAGGGCGGCATCCGCCGTCACGCGCCAGGTGCCGGTTGCCAGGGCAAGAAAGCCTGTCAGCACGATCAGCAGCAAGGCAGCGAGCTTGAGTGTCACATGCCGTGCACCGAACAGCTTGTGCAGCACCCCGCCAAGGGACTGCGCCAGCCGGATAAGCGGCCAGGTATCATTGCGGCGCTTGAGTTCCAGGATCGGCCCGGCCAGGTTGGCGACATGGGAATACAGCTCGACGGTTTCGGCATCGAATGCAATCCCGTTGTTGCGCTCGAAGGTCATGGCACCGATGATCTGCTGGTTATCGATGAGCGGGATGCTGCAGATGGCTGTATCCCGGTTCTGCTCCATCAGTTCCCGGTGTGCGATATTGACGTGGCCCCGGCCCGGACAGACCAGCACCGTATCCTGGTCAATCGCCTCTTCCATCGCCTCCGCAATCGCACGCAGCAGGCTGGTCTTGACGCCGTGGCTTGCACTGTGTGAGAGCGCGCGCACGGTGATGAACCGGCCACGCAGGAAGCCGATGCTGACACGGCTGCAGGACAGCTCGACGGCAAGTTTCGTCGCCAGCGCGGTTGCCGCACTCTGGAAATGCGGCTGATCCAGCGTGAGCGATACCAGCTCGATGATTTTCGGCAGCCGGGTATCAGTGACTACCGGTTGCGGTTCCGCCAACTTTTGCGCCAACATATTCAATACTCGAATCTCCGGAGCGAGTGCATTGACAGGCGCCCGCCATCGCGATGTCGGCCACACCCCGGGCGCTGTCTGCCCCGCCGCATCCCTGCCGCGTGCAACGTCTGTTCGGTTAGTTGGTTGATTATCGGCGAAAATTACGATTTCCTAAGGGAGGCTGATTTAATCAGTCATTCGTTCACTGCTGACTCATGATGTGGAACGGAAGAGGCCTGAACGCCCGGCAACCCCCCGCTGAAAATAGTGGTGCCAGAAAATAGAGGTTTCCCAAAGGCAGAACAATCTTGCGGAGTTGTTCCGACGCAATGTGCAACTGAGCATAATTCTGCTCGATTGCGCATGCTCTTGCTCGAGCATCGGATTTTTTGGTCCCCAAAATAACGGTTCGACCAAGCTCCGAATGGACAACCAATTGATTTTTATACAGGCGAAACAAAGCCAATGAGAAAATTTTGCGGTTAATCCCCGCAAAATCCCCACAATCAATTTTTACCGGAATGAAAAATCAGAGGTAAGTGATTGTTTTAATGGTGGGTCGTGTTGGATTCGAACCAACGACCATCGGATTAAAAGGACAAAAAGACGTTTTTTCTGCCTTTTTATTCAATAACTTACCGTGGCGCCCGTTGCACACAGTGCACTACGATGCATAACAGTGCATAACTGATCCCCGCAAAATCCCCACATGGATTTCTGCCTTTCAATTCGCCTGCATATTTATCACTTCGCCATAGACAGCCTTAAAAAAGAT
>JBATJF010000150.1:0-9205 GCA_049668345.1 Gammaproteobacteria bacterium | reverse complement strand
GTTCCGAGAGCCGCATGACCGTCATGACGTTGGCGACGAACAGGCCGATACCGACAGCAACGATGAGATCGACGAACACGGTCAGCAATATGACCCCGAAGGTGATCATGCTGCCTTTCGGCGAGATGCGGTAGGCCCGCTTCAGGAAATTCCAGTCGATGATATCGATACCGACCTTCAGCGCTATGCCCGAGAGCACGGCCAGTGGAATGACCGCCGTCAGATCGGCCACCCACAGCACGACGACGCAGAGGATGGCGACCCTGACCAGGCCCGCCAGCGCAGTACGCGCACCCGCCTGGATTCCGACTACGGTGCCCATGGTGGCACCGGCGCCCGGCAGGCCGCCGAACAGGCCCGACATGGCATTGCCGATGCCCTGGCCGACCAGTTCCCTGTCCGAGTTGTGTTCCTGACGGGTGAGGCTGTCGGCGACCACCGACGTGAGCAGCGCATCGATGCTGCCGAGCACACCGAGGATCACGGCATCAACCAGCATGACCTGCCATTGCTCGATACTGAATACCGGCAGCCTGATCTCCGGCAGGCCGGTCGGAATCTCGCCGATACGCCGGATGCTGTCCGGTTCGAACAAGGTGACCGACATCAGGGTCACGACGACCAGCGCGAAAAGTTGCGCCGGCAGGAACCGCTTCAGCCTGACTGGCATGAACACCAGGATCGCCATGGTGGTCACTGCCATCAGGGTCTCGACCGGCCGCATCCCGGCGAGCAGCCGTGGCAGGCCCTGCAGGATGGCGATCACCCCGCCACCCGGCGATGCCTGGCCCAGGAACGGGCCGATCTGCAGGATGATCAGGATGACGCCGATGCCGGACATGAATCCCGACACAACCGTGTAGGGCATCAGGGTGACGTATTTCCCCAGCCGCATGACACCGAAGAAGATCTGGAAGAGACCGGCCATGACCACGACCGTGAATGCCATCGCCATGCCGTTCACCGGGTCGGAGGCGATCAGCTTGGCGATAACTGCGGTAAATACCACGGTCATCGGGCCTGTCGGCTCGGACATCAAGCAGGGCGAGCCGCCGAACAACGCGGCAAACAGGCCGACCAGTATCGCACCGTAGAGCCCGGCCTCCGCCCCGGCACCCGAAGCGACACCAAAGGCCAGCGCCATCGGCAGGGCGATCACCGCGGCCGTAGTGCCGCCGAAAACGTCGCCCCGAATGTTGCGCAGGTTGATTTCGTTGAACAGTTGCACGTTATAGCGATTGCTGCCGCGACAGGCAGTCCGTCCATGCCTCAGTTTTTCTTGTGACGTGCTGCCCTTGTCAGCCTGACTTTTTCTTCCTGCTGCCGCCGGATTTCTTCGACTTGCGCAGGTACTGCTTCATGTCCGGCCACAACGCCTCCATGCGTTCGAAGATCTTATCCTCACTCGCAATGGTGAAATCCAGGAAGGTGCGCGCCACCAGCGACAGTTCCTTGCCCCTGGGGTAGACAATGAACCACTGACGCATGATCGGGAAGTCCTTGACGTTGAGGATTGCCACAGCCCCCCTGGTACCCTCCAGCAGCAGGGTGTGCAGCGAGAGAACGGAGAGGCCGAGGCCTCCAATCACAGCATGCTTGATGGCCTCGTTACTGCCAAGCTCCATACGCACCCGAGGCTGGCAGCCATGTGCATTGAATACGCGCAGGGTGGCATCGCGGATACCCGACCCCGGTTCGCGCATGATGAAAGGCTCCTGGCTGATCTCCTTGAGCGAGATGCTTTTCCTGCCCACCAGCGGATGCTCGCGCGGCGCAATGACCACCAGCGGATTCGGCGCAAAGGGAAACGCCTCGACATCCAGCTGCTCGTTGGGCAGGCCGGTGATGTACAGATCATCCTCGTTAGCATGCAGGCGCTCGATGATGCGCTCGCGGTTGGTTACCTTCAGCGACAGCTCGATGCCCGGATAAAGCCGGCTGAACTCGCCCAGCATCTCCGGGGCGAGATACTTGGCCGTGGTGATCACCCCGATGCGCAGGTGGCCCCGTTTCAGCCCTTTGAGATCGGCAAACTTCATCTCGAGATTGGCCAGCGAATCGAACACCTGCCGACAGGCCGCGTACAGCTCCATTCCGGCCTCTGTGGGCGTGATATTGCGACCAACGTGTTCGAAAAGCTCCAGGCCCATGACATCCGCCAGTTTCCTGATCTGCATGGAAACGGTTGGCTGGGTCAGAAACAGCTCTTCGGCCGCGCGTGTGAAACTGCCGAGCCGGACGATCGCCTCGAATACCTGTAACTGCCGCAGGGTCGCATGCCGGATCAGGTAGTGCGGCATGTTCACGGGCGGTCTGTCGCTGGAACGATCCGGGGCGGACATGGAATCACCCTGTCACGGGGTTGTAGTGATCGGCGCACGGGGTTGGCCGCACCATGCAAATCTCATATATATGATTATATATCTGTTATGAAATGTATAGACTATGGTCGATATTTACCAAGGACTCAGTCGGGCCAGATCCGGCCGTGACTCTGGTAGGGATCGTTGCTGGTCAGCTGCGTGACTGCCTTCATGACTGCCGCCTCAGGTACACGCTGCGTCTGCGTTGCCGGTTTTGCCGGCACCCGGCGGGCAGTCGTCTTTCCGGTGGCCCTGGCGCGAGTACCCTCTGCGGGCTTCCCGCCCGCACCCGACTTGCTCTTGCGCATGGAATCCAGCAGTTTCTCCTTGGCCTTGTCTGCAGTCGTCATTATGCGGTTACCTCCTGGATGAGTTGTTCAAGTTCTTCGGCTGCGGCTGCGCCGCGTGCGCCCATATCAAAAACGCTCTTCCCTTCCAGCGCACTGTTGCGGTAAACCGCACGCCGCCTCAGCGCCGTCCTGGCAACCGGCAGGGAGATTTCCGTCAGCGCCTCGCGCACCACGCGCGAGAGTGTTGTCCGTATTTCCAGCTGGTTGATCACCAGCAGCGATCTGAGCGATGGATTGGTTCTACGCGCGTTTGCAATCGCACGTTCTATATGGACAGTCGCCCACAGGTCAACCGGCGACGGCTGTACCGGTATCAGCGCCAGGTCACCGACCTCCAGTACCGAAATTGTTTGTGAAGCATGGACTGACGGCGGACAGTCGACCACGACGTAGTCAAACTCCCGGGCCAGTTCGGTTATCTGGGCCTGCAGATTGTCGGTTGCAGCGATTGCAGAAATGGAATCCTGTTCGTCAGCCAATTCCCGCCATTGCAGTGATGAACCCTGCGGATCGGCGTCCACAACCACAATCCCGGCCTGTCTGGCGAGTCCGGCGGCGAGGTTGACGCTCAGCGTTGTTTTCCCTGCGCCACCCTTGTTGCCGACAACGGCAATTACAGGCATCCCGGGATACGCTCAGTGACTGGTTTCGCTGGCCAGCTGATCAAGCTGCCGGGCAAAGCGGTGCTGCTCATCGCCCAGCGCCTCGGTACCTTCTTCCACGTGAATCGTGATATTCACGTAGTCGCGGCCGAATCCCATATCGGGGTACAGGCCCTCACGCTCTGACAGTTCGGCAGCCCGGTCCAGGAAATCCCGTAACGCGCTGTAGTCCCGGAACTCGTAGCGCCGCTCGAGACGTACGGGCCGGGTGCGTTCCTGCCACTTATGGTTCATTGCCAATCTCCGCAGTTGCTGACCGGACTATTCAACACCGATAACCTGTTTATTGCAATTGCTCCAACCAGGCCTTCAGGGTTTCGGCGTGCTCCTGCTCTTCTGCCAGCAAACTCTCGAAAAACAAGCGGTTATCCTGATCACCGATGCGAGCACAGTGATTGCGCGCCTCCGCGTAGAGCTTCACGAGCTCTTCCTCGAAGGCATAATCATGCTCCAGCAATGCCCGCAAGTCGTTACCCAGGGCGACCGGACGCAGTTGTGACGCGTTCGGGGCGACACCCAGGGCAAGCATCCGGCTGATTATCCGTTCGGCATGCCCAAGCTCCTCACTGGCTTCAGCGCTAAACTTCCCGGCTATCTCGGTCAGCCCCCACACGCCCACAAGCCTCGCCTGTGTCGTGTAGAGCTGTACCGCGGAGAGCTCAAGGCTCAGGCCGCGACCGAGGTAGCCGAGAACACGCTGATCAGTACTGGCAATTGACATGACGACAGATCAATCAGTCGTTAAACGACCACATGTATCAGCTGCGCTCCGGACGATTGCCGCCTGATTGACTGAGTATGGGTTCAACCTCGCGATGCGGGCGGGCAATGATGTGCGCTGCCACCAGTCCATCGCCAACGCGCTCACAGGCATCTGCACCCGCGCGCACGGCAGCATTGACAGCACCCGTCTCACCACGCACCAGAACCGTGACGTAACCACCGCCGACGAAATCGCGCCCGATCAGGCGAACCTCGGCGGCCTTGGTCATGGCATCCGCAGCCTCAATAGCGGGAACCAGACCGCGTGTCTCAATCATGCCCAGGGCAATGCCATATTTTTCGTTGGCCATGGTCGTTCTCTCCTGTTTAATCTGTTTAGGCAATAAAACCTCTACCGTCAGGCAGCGGCTTCGCTACTCGCACCACCGCCAGTCGGCAGAATCGGCTCGACTTCGCGATGCGGACGGGCAATGATGTGTGCCGCAACCAGACCGTCACCGACGCGTTCGCAGGCATCGGCGCCGGCACGGACCGCTGCGTTGACAGCGCCGGTCTCGCCACGGACCAGAATCGTCACATAACCGCCACCGACAAATTCACGACCGATCAGGCGAACTTCGGCGGCCTTGGTCATGGCGTCCGCCGCCTCGATAGCCGGAACCAGCCCGCGGGTCTCGATCATGCCCAGTGCAATGCCGTAACTGTCATTTGCCATCTTACTTTCTCCTAGGTTGTTGACTTGGTTGATTCAGGTAAATTACAACGACAAGCCCGTTGTCACAGTTTTTTCGGTCGGCTGATCGTTTTCAGCCTCCCAGAAATCTATAATGCCGCCGATCGTCAGATCGGTCAGGATTTCAAAATCGCCGGCCGCGTATCGCGCTGCCGATCCACTCATGGTGAATACCCAGTTGCCCTTGCGCACACCTACCGGGTCCACCGCAACCTGCCGCTTGCCGTTACTGTCCCGCAGCACGCGCAGGCCGACGTGCTTCAGACCTTCGACTCTCTGCGTACACACCAGCGTTTCCTCAGCCTGCAGAATTTCCACTATTGCGCCGCCTCTTCCGGTTCCCAGTGGTCGATAATGCCGACGATGGTCAGATCACTCGGGTATTCCTTGCTGCCGGCCGCCTCGCGTGCCGCGGAACTGCCGACACAGATCACCCAGTCGCCGGGCTTGCAGCCCACCACATCGACGGCAACCAGTTTCGCACTGCCGTCACGCACCACCTGCATGTGCTTGTGCTCCAGACCGGCTATGCGGTTGGTCGCCACCAGGGGCTTTTCCACCTGACAGATCTTCATCAGTGCGCTCCCGCAGCCAGTGATGTCTTCACCGAACAGTCCAGTATCTCGATGCGGCCGGATGCGCTGACATCGCGCACCACCTGCAGGGTATGCAGCAGGCCGCGCTCGCTCAATTCCCGGTAGCGTGCATGCAGCGCATCCGCCACCCGGTGACAGTGTTGCTCGGCACGTTCGCGCGCGCCCGGTACATTGCCGTGATAGTCAAAGCGGACCACGATCGGTACGGGCAGACCGTGCGAGACGTTCAGCCCGGTGAAAATGCTGATACCGACATCCAGGTCCCTGGCTGCCTCCTCGACGGTGTTCATGTAGGCAAAGAACGTGAGGTTGCGCAGCTGCACCTCCTCGAAACCGATTCCGGCCCCGATGAAGCGCTCGGCATGGCCGATGTCGCTGTAATGGCCACCGTAGTAGCCGCGCACGTACTCGACCTGCGAAATGTTGTTGGTCAGCAGGTAGGCGATAAAGCGTGCCATGCCGTCGGCCAGCGCACTACCGCCCCGCTCCCTGACATGCTCCTCGATCCACTGCCCGGCCTGGCCCGCACTCATGCGCGTCGTGGCATCGTACACCGCCTGGCTGTCGATGTAATTCTCCAGATCGATATTGTCGTTCGCATCCGGCATGTGTATACGAATCGCGTCGGTATCCGTGTCCATGCCGATCAGCAGGCAATCAATGGAAGCACCGCAGCAGTAGGTGTTTTCCACGGCCTGCCTGAATTCCTGCAGACGGTCGAGTCCACCCTGCGCCGCCTTGCGGGTATCGGATCCGTGCGCCGCGCATCCCTCGTGCTGAGGATCAATCGAGCTGTGGTGATAGACCACCGCCTTGAGATAGCGCGTCGGTTCGTCCGCGGTATTCGGCATGCCCTCGCGGAAGCGCACCAGTTCCGTCCGCACCCACTTCTCGAGACTGTCCTCGATGTCGAACATCGCACCCGCATAGGAACGGCGGCGCACGGCCTTGTAGGGCAGGCGCAGCACGTAGCGGATCACGTGCGCCAGGCGGCCGTCTGCGCAGGGCGAGACGTCGAGCAGGTGGAAACCGCACTCCTGCAGGAAGGCCTGGAACCGCGTATCGCTGCTGTCACCCAGCGGGTCACGGGTGAATACCTCGTCACAGAAACGGTGGTAGGTTTCAAACACGCACCAGGCAAACAGGCTGCGCATGTCGAGCTGTTCGACCCAGGCATCCTCGAGCAACGCTCGCGGCAGTTCAAAACCAAGATGTCCGCGGGCAAGCTTTTGCGCCTGTTGCACGAAATCGGCCTCATGCTGCTGTGCGGAGATCTGCTTCAGCGTCGGCACGATCGAATCGAACGCTTCCTTGACGCTGCGCTCGTAGCTATACAGCCGGGTGTTTTCCTCGCCACGCGCCAGAGGATGCCCGCCTGAATAGCGCAGGCCAGCGCCGGGACCGGTTGCGACCGGTGCCAGCCCCGCCGACCTGTCGCCGGGACGACCGCTCGGCGCCACCGCCGGCACCCGGGACATGGAACGATGGATTCTGTTGCGTGCGCTTAACATGACTGATCGGATCGCGTGTTAACCGCGAGCACCTCCCGAATAGGTAATCAGGGAACCCTTCTCCGTACCGCCGCCGCCACCCGTCACCTTGCTGGTCGGCAAGGGGATTTTCTCGTTGCGCTTCTGCACCGGGGCCATCGCATGGTCGGGACCGGCACGCAGCGTCGGGTTGCGGCGGGTCGCGGAGACACCCTCCGTGCCGGTCATGCGGCCGTTGCGTTCCCAGTCATCGCCGGTGATCCTGAGGCCGGAGTCCTGGCCTTCACCGGTAATGCGCGACTTGACCCGGCCTTCAAAATCCTGGGCCTCGACGGGACGCATCTCGGTGGCCTGCACGCTGCCGTGCCCGAAACGGGCCTCCTCGGTACCGGTGACCTTGCCGGTGGCCATGCCGAACGGACCCGTGATTTGGCCGCCCTGCTCGTACCGGTTGCCGGTCACACCCGTGGAACCCAGTGCACGCTGGGCACCACCCGAGGGGGATGTCACGCTGAACTGTTGCCACGGCGCATCAGTCAGCGCCTGCGGGAAATCCGGGCTGGCGGTGTCGGCGGGTGTCGCCGGGCAGGCGCCGGCAAACTGGTCGGCACCGACATAGGGCGTGCCGGAAACCGGTTCGCAGGCGCCCTTGCGGTCACCGGTCATCTTGCCACCCACACCGGGTTGCTGTCCGGTCAGCACCGGGCCAGGCGTACTGCGCAATGCGCGGGTACGAAGCGCAGCGTTTGCCGCCTCATCCGCGGGGCAGAAGCCGCCGAATTGCTCGGCGCCGGCATACGGCGTACCGGTCACAGACTTGCAGGTGCCGGGCTCGTCACCGGTAACCTTGCTGCCGCGCCCTGTCATCGTGCCGGTAACGGCCTTGCCTTTCAGGGTCGTGGAGACCCCCACCTTGGTGTCGGTCGGCTGCGGTGCGGTGTCGCAGAATGCACTGTATTGCTCGCGGCCGATATAGTCGTCACCGGTGATGTTACGGCAGCTGCCGGCCTCATCGCCGGTCATGCGTTCACGGCGGCCCACCATGGTACCGGTTACGCTGCCACCGCGCAGCGTGTCGCTGACGCCCACCTTGTGCGGCTTCATACCGATATCTTCGGGCTGGGTGTACTGGGTACCGGTCAGTGCACGGTTCATACCGGACTCGTTACCCGTCACCTTCTCGGACCGGCCCACAACGATACCGGTCATGACCTTGCCCTTGCGCGTCTCGCTCTGCATGACCTTGCTGGGCCCCTTGGCGAGGAACTCACCGCACCAGGACTGCGACTGCTCTGCGCTGATGTACTCGTTGCCGGTCACACGCTTGCAGGTACCCGGCTCATTGCCGGTCACATTGGTGCCGCGTCCTATCCTGTTGCCGCTCACGGGATTGCCGTGCGAGGTCTGCGTCACGGTCACCTTGCGTGGCCTGGTGGACGGCTCGGTCTGGCAAAATTCGCGAAAAATGTCCGCGCCCAGGTACTCGGTACCGGTGATGCCGCGGCAGGTACTGGGCTCGTCACCCGTGACACTGGCGCTGCGACCCACCATGGTGCCGGTTACGGTCTGGCCCTGTTCAGTCTGGCTGGCACCAACCTTCCAGGGCTGGTCTTTGGCTGCCGCCGCGGCCGGCTTCGGCCGCACCCGTCCACAGGGCGCGGATTTCTTCTGCCCGGAACCGCCACTGGTGCTGCGCAGTTCGCGCACCGATTTCGCGAGGTCGCGACTCGACAGGTTCTGATTGCCGGCACGCGCCGTTTGCGCGACCGACATGCCGTTCTTGCTGATACCGGCCTTGCCGCGCGAGGACATGGCTTCGCGCCGCGCCAGCGAGGCTGCACGACCCGCGGAAAGCCTGACCTTGAAGGACTTGATGCCGGGGCGCATCGCCTTGCCTGCCGGTTTCACCGGTGCTGCGGTCGCGACAGTGTCCTGTGCATCGGCCCTGGCCCTGTCCTTGCAGCCACAACCGCAAGCCTTGCCCGCCTCGCCCGTTGCCTGCGACACGGCGGGGGCGGACGCACCCATGCCACCGGCATCCGCCGAGCGGCTACGGTCCTGACTCCGGATACCGGCCTTGCCGCCACTCGACATCGCCTGGCGACGCGCCATGGAGGCGGCACGCCCAGTGGTGGCCGGCGTCCTGACCGGTGCTGCGGTGCGTATCTGTGCAGGCGCAGCCGCGCGCTGCATGTTAGCCGTAGACGGCAGTCCCGCCTTGCCGCCACTCGACATCGCCTGGCGACGCGCGACGGAAGCGGCACGCCCGCTGCTGGCCGGTGCCGCGG
>JBATJF010000149.1:0-1615 GCA_049668345.1 Gammaproteobacteria bacterium | reverse complement strand
GACCTGTTCGAGGCATGGATCGGCGATGACGATGATTCGGAGCTGAACCGGTCCGTGTGCCGCGAACTGGCACGCTGCGCTGCGGCCGGCACCGCCGTTTACGTCATGCACGGCAACCGCGACTTCCTGCTCGGCGAGCGCTTTGCAAAGCAGTCGCGCTGCTCGCTGCTTGACGATCCCGCCTGCATCGACCTGTACGGCACGCCCACCCTGCTCATGCACGGTGACCTGCTGTGCACGGACGACACCGAATACCAGGCCTTTCGGGTCCAGGCGCGCAGCGTGGCATGGCAGGAAGAACTGCTGGCGAAAACACTGCAGGAACGCCGCGCCATCGCCAGCGAAATGCGCCGGGTCAGCCGCGAGAAGACCGGTGGCAAGCCGGAATCCATCATGGATGTCAACGCGACAGCGGTCATCGAGCACATGACCAGGCACGCCACGACCCGCCTGATTCACGGTCACACGCACCGCCCGGCCGTACACCAACTGGTCATCGACGGCAGGCCCGCGCAACGCATCGTGCTGGGCGACTGGTACGAACAGGGCAGCGTGCTCGAATGCACGCCGGACGGATGCGAGCTGCAGTCACTCCAACCGCGGCGGGTTTTCTAGTCGGTGGCGAGACGGATGCGCTGGTAGTCTTCCGGCAGCGCAAACAGCCCCGGCTCGACCTGCGCAGCAGCGCGGAAGTTCACCAGTGAGCGCTGGTAACCGGCATCATCCCACTCCTGGATCGGCAGTCCGTGACGCAAATGCCGGTCCGGCGCATACACGCAGCGTGACAGGAAACACGGCGTCTGCAGCTCGGCCGGGACAGTGCGCAGGCTGCCCAGCTGGCGATTGCCGAGCACCCTGGCGTAGTCGGCGAGACCGGCCACGGCATCGTCCAGCAGACCGGGCACGGCAGCGACCCGGTAGCAGGTCATATCGTTGGCGGTAAAACGGGCCCGCCACGGCAATCAGCAGGCCGGCAAGACAGCCCGACGCCGCGTTCAGGATGTGTCGTCTGAAATTCATGTCGCCTCTCCGCCCATCGTTTCCAGCATCTCGATCTCCACGGTTTCGAACCCGGCCTGTTGCCGGGCCGTGGTATTGAGTGGCTTCCTGACCGGTCCCAGCCGGTATTCGCGCCACAGGTTCCCGAAGGTCAGCACCGGGTCCAGTCCGCGCTGGCGGCACAGAAACCGGTACCAGTGCGTACCGATTCTGACATGCCCGATCTCGTCGGCCAGTATCCGCTCCAGGATATGTACACTGCGTGTATCGCCCACCTGCTCGAGTCGCGCAATCATCCCGGGCGTGACGTCCAGTCCGCGCGCCTCCAGCACCCGCGGCACCAGCGCCATGCGTACCATCACGTCATGCGCGGTTTTCTCCGCCATCTCCCACAGGCCGTCGTGCGCGGGAAAATCACCGTAGTCATGACCCAGCTCCCGCAGGCGGACGCAGAGCATATCAAAATGCAGCGCCTCCTCGCCGGCCACCTGGCTCCAGTCGCGGTAGAAACGTTCGGGCAGACCGCGGAACCGGCACACCGCGTCCCAGGCCAGGTTGATGGCATTGAACTCGATATGGGCCAGCGCATGCAGGAAGGCCGCACGCCCCGCCGGCG
>JBATJF010000148.1:0-4687 GCA_049668345.1 Gammaproteobacteria bacterium | reverse complement strand
TATCCCGTATACAAGGTCCAACCGCAGAGGACAGCACCATGCCGCAGTTTGACGAAGTTATGAAAAGTGACCTCACCAAGGGGTTTGCGATCGGCATCGGCGCCGCATTACTGGCCCCGCTGGCCGTGTCCCTCCTGTCCGGGGCAGGTCGACCCCTGGCCCGTGCCGTCATCAAGACCGGCATACTGCTCGTCGAGAAGGGACGTGAAACCATGGCTGAACTCGGTGAGGTATTCGATGACCTGGCAGCCGAGGCCCATGCAGACCTGCGCGAACAGCAGGCGGGGGCGCATGCTGCCGCTGCTGAAGCCACCGCAGAGCCCGCTGCAACCACAACGTCGGCTGCCGCAGACGCGTCAGGAGAATGAATGCTGCCTGATAGCGCGCGTATCTGTCATGCCACGCGCGGCAGGCTGCGCATCGGCGTCCCGGGCAGGCGTGGTGACACAGGCTATTTCGACCGGGCCCGCAGTCATCTCGAACAGCTGGACGGGGTGGAGAGCCTGCGGGTCAACCCGCTGACCGGCAGTATCATCATCGAGCACGACAACCTGTCCATCGAGGCGCTGCATGAAAGCGCGCTCCGGGCCGGGCTGTTCGAATTGCGGCGGGACACGGCCATCCCCGATCGGGCAGCCCCGCCCGACCCTGCCATGACGTCGCCCGGCACGAGCGGACTGTTCGGGCTCATGCCGTCAGCGGGTGATACCCGCAATATCGTGGTACTGGTACTGGTTGTGATGGCGCTGCTGCAGCTTTCCCGTGGCAGGGTCATGGTACCCGCCATGTCACTGCTGTGGTATGCCTTCGAACTCAGCCGCCGCTGAGCTTGCGCGGATCGCTGTCTACTGCAGCGCTTCAAGCCTGTCGGTCTGCTCCCAGGGCAGTGCGAGGTCCGTGCGTCCCATCTGGCCAAAGCAGGCCAGCTGCTGGTAAAAACCTGCCGAGAGCTTTGCCGGCATGTGCTGCAGGTCGAAGGCCTTGATGATGGCCCCTGGCCGAAAATCAAACCGGTCACTCACCCGTTTCTGCAATTCACCGTCGTCGATACGGCCGGTGCCGAAGGTCTCCACCCCGATACTCACCGGCCGGGCCTGGCCGATCGAATAACTGAGCTGCACCTCACACTGCGCGGCCAGTCCCGCCGCGACAACGTTTTTCGCGGCATGACGTGCGGCATAGGCGGCCGCACGATCGATCCGCAGGGGATCCTTGCCGCTGAGTGCCGACCCGCTGTGCCTTGCATACTCCCCGTAGGTGTCGACGGCAGTCTTGCGCCCGGTCAGGCCGGAATGCACAGCGGGACCGCCGTTGACGAACCGCCCGCCGGGGTTGACCAGCAGCCGTGTCTTGTTGTCCGGCTTGATATCCTTGCCGCGAAATTGCGGCATGACCACCAGATCCAGAAGGGTCTCCTGCAGCTCGGCCAGCGTCACCGGCAAGTCCTCCCGGTGTGCGGTCACCAGGTTGATGCTGTGGATGCGCTCGGGCTTGCCGTCCCGGAATTCAACCCCTACCTGCGTCTTGCCATCCGGCATGAGGTAGGGGAGCTTGTGTTCCATCCCGACCCGTGTCAGGCGCTGTGCCAGCTGGTGCGCGAGCACGATGGGCAGCGGCATCAGTTCGGGTGTCTGGTCACAGGCGAATCCGAACGCCGTGACCTGGTTGGCCGCCACGAGGGAATTCAGCGCCTCTGCATCGAGTTCGGCAACATCGACCCGCAGGATGTCCTCGTTGTCGAGGGCGTGCAGGTTGGTCATCACCGTGCAATCATCGGCATTGAATTCGCCCTGGGTATATCCGGTCTGGCGAATGACATGCCGGGCCAGCTCCGCCAGGTCGACCTCCACCGAGGAAGAAAAGCGTGCCGCAAGGAACACGATGCCTCCGGAGACCGCACACTCGGCGCGGACGCGTGCAGTTCTTTCCAGTTGCAGGAAACGGTCAACGATGGCATCGCTGATCTGGTCACAGAGCTTGTCGGGATGCCCGGCCGTCGTGGATTCCGACGTGAACATGAAATCTTTACCCATCTCGTTTCCTCTTGTCCTGACTTCCTGTTACGGGTTGCGATGGTCAGTCCTGCCGGCTTGCAGACGGACACACCCCCGCCGCCGGAATCCGGGCTGCTGTGACATGGTGTGCTTGTCCTTATGCCGCGGTGGCTGGCAGGCACCCTGCAGACATCGGGCAGTACGCGTCAGGCGCGCGGGATACGACGCTCGAGGGTGCTCAGGAGCACCGTGCTGATCAGTGAAAAAGTGCCGGTGACAGCGGCGATCTTCGCAAGCTCTCCGGGTGGCGGCAGGCGCAACCTGAACTCGCCCTCTTTTCTGGCCATACCCAGGTTGTAATGGATCAGCGCCTCTGTCATGAAGACGCCGAAGGTAATACCTGTGACCAGAAAGCGACCCATCGAGATTCTCCCGTGTGGCTATTTTGAAGCGAATATAACATAGATCATGCCTGAGACCGGGCGCCCTGCAAGGCCTGGCTGGCCACCCCCGGCCCGTCAGCGACACGGCCGATGGCATGACGGTCATCCCGTCACCACCTCGGCGCCGGATACGTCGAGGGTTTCCCCCTCGACGGTTTCGGCATCGGCCGCGAGCGGCGTGTGCAGCCCGTCGTCCATGGGCAGGTACTGCTTGGCCGCCTCGTTGATCAGATACGGTCCGGCCGAACCGGCCGCGATCACGAGGTAATCGGCGATCCCGAGCGGGGTGGCACCGAGCAGGTTGCGGATGCCAGGCACGATGGTTGCCAGCAACTGCACCAGCAATGTGCCACCGACGGCGTAGTTCAGGTAGCGATTGACGGGGCGCTTCGTCTTGCTGAACAGCCCGGTATGATTCGAGCGGCAGCGAATGGCGTGCAGCAGTTCCGCCACGGTCAGGGTATTGAAGGCCAGCGTGCTGGCCTGTGGGCCGGCACCGTAGCGCCGCATGCCGTAGATATAGGTCAGCAGCGTCCCAGCGCCGATGATGCCCGACTCCAGCACCATCCGTGACAGATCCTGTTTGCGTATGATCTGTTCGTGCGGGTCGCGCGGCGGGCGCTCCAGCACGTCCGGCTCTGCCGGTTCGAGCGCCAGTGCCAGCCCAGGGAAGATATCGGTGAACAGATTGATCCACAGCAGCTGCATTGAATTCAGCGGCTGTCCGAGGCCCAGCGTGATGGCGGCCAGCATGATTTCGATTTCACTGACATTGGTCGAGACCATGAACTGGATGGTCTTGCGCACGTTATCGTAAATGGTACGCCCGCCCGACACGGCACGGGTCATGGTGTGCAGGTTGTCATCCTCGAGCACCACATCGGCAACCGAGCGCGCCACATCGGTCCCGGTAGCACCCATCGCCACACCGATGTCCGCGGCCTTCAGCGCGGGCCCGTCGTTGATGCCGTCGCCGGTCATGGCCACGACATAACCGGCTGCCTGCAGGGCCTGCACGATGCGCAGCTTGTGCGCCGGGCTGACCCGTGCGAAGACATCCACCTTTCTGACCAGGCCAGCGAGCAGCTGTGGATCGAGCTTGTCCAGGGAAGCAGAATCCAGGATCTCGATCGGCCCGTCCCGGCTCAGCCCCAGCTGCTTGCCGATGGCATAGGCCGTGGCGCTCTGGTCGCCGGTTATCATGACCGTGCGGATACCGGCCCGGTGGTAGGTCTGCATCAGCTCCGGCATCCCGGCGCGCAGGGGATCGGCCATGCCGACGAGTCCCAGCCAGACCAGGTTGCCATCCAGGATTTCCTCATCCGGCGCACGCTCGGCAAAGGCAACGCCCAGCACACGCAGGGCATCGCTGGCCATGCGTTCGTTCTCCAGCAGGATCGCTTTACGCTGGGGCTGTTTGAGAATCATCCGCCGCCCACCCTTCAGGACGTGGCTGCATAGCGCAAGCACCTCGGCCGGGCTGCCCTTCACGGCGACCAGCCGCCGCTCCTTGCCCAGCGCATGCACGGAGGCCATCATGGGACGCCCTTCGGCGCGCTGCACCAGGTCCAGCTGCGTGTATTTCCTGCGCAGGGACAGGATATCCAGCTCCGCTGATATGGCCATTTCCACGAGGGCATTTTCAGTCGCCGAACCCTGCAGGTCGAGCGCACCATCGACTTCCTCGACGCGGGTCTCGCTGCACAGGCTGACCGTCTCCAGCAGGCGCTGCAGTTCCCTGCTGGCCAGCGGATCAATCACCTGATCGGACTCGTGGAACAGGCCATCGCGAATGGCCAGCCGTCGTCCGCCGGCATATACGGCCGTGACAGTCATGTGGTTGAGTGTCAGCGTGCCGGTCTTGTCGAGACAGAAGACCTGCACCGCACCCAGGTTTTCGACCGCATCCAGGTGCCGCACCGCTACCTTGCGTTTGCGCATTTCCTTGATACCCAGGGCCAGCGTGGTGGTGGCCACCGCAGGCAGGCCTTCGGGTACCGCCGCGACCGCAAGTGACACCGAGGATTTGAGCATAAGCAGCCAACCCTGCCCGCGCAGCAGGCCGATGGCAAACACGCCGATACAGACGGCGCCGCTGAGCAGCGCGAGCTGTGTCCCCATCTCGCGCAGCTGGCGCTGCATCGGCGTCTCGGGCGTCTCCGCCGTGGTGACCAGCGACTGGATCCGGCCGAGTTCGGTGGCCAGGGCGGTTGCCACCACCACGCCGCGACCGGCACCGCCGCTGACCAT
>JBATJF010000147.1:0-6602 GCA_049668345.1 Gammaproteobacteria bacterium | reverse complement strand
TCGCTATGCCGTCGATTCCTGGTTCTTTGATAACGGCCAGCCGCCCTATATCGTGAAACTCGAAGACTGGAAATCGGGAAAAGATCCGTATTAGCGGCAGTGAAGGGGGCTAGTACCCACTGCTGTCCCACAAACTCCCGCTCCCTGGCCCTTTCGGCAATTGCTCCTGGATTGCTCTACCCCCTGCATATATCCAGCTGGATAAGCGGTTGGCATGTGTTTATCCTTCCTGTCCGGGGTGCAAGGCTGCACGGTCCACGCCGTCGGGAACACCATCGAAACCGTTAACTGCATGAGGAGTCGATGTGAAAGAACGCAAGGTCGACGTCGCCATCATAGGCTCCGGCAGTGCCGGACTGTATGCGCTGGGCAAGGTGCGTCCCTCGGGAAAATCGTTTGTACTGATCAATGGCGGTGAGCTGGGGACCACCTGCGCGCGTGTCGGCTGCATGCCCTCCAAGGCCGTGATCCAGGTTGCCGAGGATTTTTATCGTCGCAATGTATTCAATCGCTACGGGATCGAGGGTCATGAAGACATGAGCCTCAGCATCCCGGAGGCGATGGAATTTGTGCAGGATTTGCGCGACATCTTTGTTGAGCGCGTGCTTGCCAACAGTACCGACAAGCTGCCCGTGGAAAACTTCATTCAGGGTTATGCCCGGTTCGTCGAGACGAACCTGCTGGAAATCGACAGCGGTGAACGCATACGCGCGGAACACATCATCATCGCTACCGGCTCGCGACCGCTCGTGCCGCAGGCGTGGGAGTCCTTCCGCGACCGTATCATCACCACCGATGATTTCTTCGAGCTGGAGGACCTGCCACGGTCGCTTGCTGTCATCGGGCTCGGCGTGATCGGGCTGGAAATCGGCCAGTCGCTGCGGCGCATGGGCCTCGAGGTCACAGGTATCGATCAACTGAATACGATCGGCGGCCTGAGTGATCCGGAGGTTGCCAGTACCGCCATCGATGTCATCGGCAAGGAGATGTCGCTGTGGCTCGGGCATGCAGCTGATATAAGCGAGTCAGGGAACGGCATGTTGCGTGTACAGGCCGGTGAGCAGGTGGTCGAGGTCGAGCGTGTGTTCGCCAGTATGGGCCGCACTCCCAATCTCGATAAACTCGGCTTGGAAGATATCGGTGTTGAACTGGACGCGCGCGGTATTCCGGTGTTTGACCGCGGAACCATGCGTATCGGTGACACCCCGATATATATGGCCGGTGATGTCACCGGCGAGCGGCCCGTGCTGCATGAGGCCGGTGACGAGGGACGTATCGCCGGTTACAACGCAATTTCCGCCGAGCCGACGGCCTTCAGGAGAAAGACGCCGCTCGGCATTACCTTCTGCGATCCCAACATCGTGGTGGTCGGCTGCCGCTTTGCCGAACTCGATCCGGACAGCACGGTCACCGGACAGGTCCAGATGGGGCCTGTGGGTCGTGCCATGATCATGGCCAAAAATCGTGGCCTGATACGGGTCTATGCAGACAAGTCCAGCGGCCGCCTGCTGGGTGCCGAGATGGTATGCCCGAAGGGCGAGAACCTGGGACACCTGCTGGCCTGGTGCATTCAGCAGGAAATGACGGTCGGCGGGATACTGCAGATGCCGTTCTACCATCCGGTCATCGAGGAGGCGCTGCAGGCCGCGCTGTATGACCTGTACGGCAAGGTCGATGCGAAGAATGCGACGCCGATTACCGAGCTGGTGCCCCTTTGATCACCCTGCGTGAGGGTGGTCACGGCGTGCTTGCCGTCTGAGGCTTGTCTCCCGGCGTCGTCCCGATTTACGGTGAAGGGCCAGGACAGGCAGCAGTTTGTCTCCGTGAGTCCTGTGGCGGTTTGCACCTGTGCACCGTTGCGCGCGGTCATGTTCGAGGACAGCGTCTGCGCCTGAAAATCCGGCTACGGGCGCGCGCAGACAATCAATGCGTGAGTGACGCCACGCTTCCGACTGGCGCGGGTCGCGTGAACGCAGCGGGGGCCGCGTGTGGCGAGCCGATGTAGTTGCCCTGGGCGCGATCGACGCCCATTTCCCTGAGGATTTTCAGCGTCTCGCCGTTTTCGACGCACTCGGCGACGGTCTGCTTGCCCAGCGCGTGCGCGACCTGGTTCATGGATTCCACCATCGCCTGGTCGACCGAGCTGTGCGCCATGCCCTTCACGAAGGCGCCGTCGATCTTGAGCTTGTCGACCGGCAGGTGCTTCAGGTAGGCAAAGGAGGAGAAGCCGGACCCGAAGTCATCAAGTGCAAACTGGCAGCCAATGTCCTTGAGCGCCGAAATGAAGGTTTCCGCCGCGGCGAGGTTGGCAATGGCCGCGGTTTCGGTGATCTCGAAAGTGACCCAGGTCGGATCGAGGCCGCTGTCGTCGAGCAGTGCCTGGATCATTGGCAGCAGGGTCTCGTCCTCGAAGGCCTTGCCGGAGAGGTTGATGGAGAAGCTGATACGCTGGCCGCTGACGTGCAAGGCGGCGAGTTCCTGGATGGCGCGGCGCACGATCCAGCGGTCGACACTGTGGATCAGGCCGAAGCGTTCTGCCGCGGGCATAAAACCACCGGGCAGGATGACCTGGCCGTCGTCGCATACCATGCGCACCAGTACCTCGTAATCCAGCACCTCGCCGTCGTCGGTGCTGACAATCGGCTGGTAGACCAGCTGGAAACGATCGTGTTCGAGCATGTCGCGCACCTGCGTCGCCCAGCTCATGTCGGCCTGCATGTCCGCCTTGCCGAGGTCGGCCGGGTTGTAGAGATTGACTCGGTTGCGGCCCTGCTGCTTGGCCATGTTGCAGGCGAGGTCGGCATGCGAAAGCACTTCCTCGGCGGAGGTGGTGTGGCGGTCGATCATGGCGATGCCGATACTTGCGCTGACGTTCCACGACTTGTCGTCGACGTTGAAGCGGTAGTCGTCGCACAGCGCGCGGAAATTTTCCGCGGCGCGCAGCACGTCGCGCTTGCCGATGTTGTAGAGCAGCAGCGTGAACTCGTCGCCGCCGAAGCGCGCCAGCAGGTCACCGTCGCGCACGTGCATGGATAGCAGCGCGGCGATGTCCACCAGCAGGCGATCGCCGGCGGCATGCCCCAGCGTGTCGTTGATGTACTTGAACTGGTCGAGGTCGACGAAGAACAGCGCACAGGACGTGCCGTTGCGTGCTGAGCGCGCCACGGTGCGTTCCAGCTCTTCCTGGAAATAATTGCGATTGAACATGCCGGTCAGCGGATCGTGCTCGGCGTTGTAGGACAGCTGGTGCTGGAATGCCTTCTGCTCGGTGATGTCGCGCGTGGTGCCGCTGATACGCTCGACCTTGCCGTCGGCATTCTTGTGCGAGCGTGCGCTGAAACTCAGGAAGTGCGGCCTGTTCTCGTTGTCCAGGTGCACGGTCTCGAACTCCACCGTGTCCTCGCCGGCCAGCAGGGCATCGATCGCCTCGCGGTCGGCGGGCGGATGATCCGGGGAGCGGAACTCGTGCAGGTGGCGCTGCTGCATCTCGCCGGGTGTGTAGCCATAGACGCCGGTACAGGCCCGGTTGACGTAGGTCAGACGACCTTCCGTGTCCATGGTCCAGACCATGTCATGTGCTGTTTCCACCAGGTCACGGTAACGGCACTCGGCGTCACGCAGCTGCTGTTCCATGGCCTTGCGCCGCGTGATGTCCGATACCATGCAGGTATACAGGCGTTCACCGTTGCTGCGCATGGGGCTGACACGCACCGACATCCGCACCGTAGTGCCGTTGCGGTGCCATCCATCCATTTCACGCTCACCGGCCACCAGCCGGATGTTGTGCTGTGCATCGAACAGCTCCGGCAGCAGCGGCTGCAGGGAGCGCTGCCGGATATCGGCCGCGCTGCAGCCGAACAGTTTTTCCGACGCCGGGTTGAAGGTGTGGACCTTGCCCTTGCCGTTCACCACGATGATGCCCTCGGCGGCGGTCTCGACCACGGCACGCATATGCGACTCCTGCTCGCCGAGCTGGCGGAACAGCTTGCCCATGACCTGCGTGACAAAACCAATCTCGTCGGTGGACTGCGGCCGCAGCCGTCCCAGGTCCGTATGGCGCGAGGCGCCGCTGCGCGTGATAAGTTCCTGGATCGGCTGCAGGGACTGGGTCACGCTGCGCACCGCGAACAGGGTGACAAGACCGGTGATGCAGACCAGCGTCAACCAGATGGCCATGTGGTCCGGTGTCAGGTTGCCGGTCTTCTGCCACTGGTAATTCATCAGCACCGTGTAACACAGCAGCGGAACCAAGCCGCCCATCAGCAGCAGTTTCGATTTCAGGCTGCCGTGTACCTGTCGCAGGCTGAAATGGCCGGCGAGCTTCTCGATCTGTGCCAGCGCGAGCTGGTAGGTGGGCAGTCCGACCAGGGCGACCACCGACAGCTGCAGCAGCAGCAATTGCAGGAAATGCCCCAGTTCGGCGACCAGCGGTTTTTGTACCGCAATGAACAGCAGCGGCGGGATGGTCAGGGCATAGATAAGGAACAGGCCCCAGTAGTCACGACCAAAGCGCGTCAGCCGGCGCTGATGCGCATACGAGAGTTCGCCGGAGCCCCGGCCGGGCCGCAGATTCTTCGGTAACTTGCTGAAATAGCTGTAGAAATGAAAGCCTGCCCAGGCGGTCATGAGCAGCACGAAGGTGGCCATGACGAACACGGCGCGGCCGTGCTGCAGTGCGTCCGGGGTGATCAGGTCGAACAGCAGCGCGCTGGCGATGCCCGCCGCTGGCGCGACGAGCAGGCCAAGCAGGATCAGGCTGATGAAGCGTGCACGGATGCGGTTGAGTTCAGTCAACATGGTGCTGCCCGGTACTCTCCTCGTGCTGGCACGCGTGCGCCGTCCGGTTGGTGCATTCGCCGATATTATTATTCTTGGAATTAGTGCGCTAGCCTTATTACTGGAAGCGTTTGTTGAATAGTATTCCATAACTACCGGTTGCATCAAGACTAATGACTGCGCCGCCTGGGTCCGCGTTGGACGCGGCTGGTTTACCGTGCGCAGGCGCATTCCGTACTTCCCACGTACAATGATCGCCAGACAAATATCGAGGGGCATGTATGAAACGACGCGATTTCCTGGGCGCAGCCGGTGCCGGCCTGGTGCTGACCGGTTGCGGGCCGGATGAAACGGGCATGGCATCGGCACCTGCCGTGACGCACAAGGTGGTGCACTGGAAGATGGTCACCACCTGGCCGAAGAACTTTCCCGGCCTCGGCACCGGAGCCAGCAATGTCGCGCGGCTGATCACCGAAATGAGTGGCGGCCGCATCAAGGTCACCGTATACGGCGACAACGAACTGGTACCGTCCTTCGAGGTGTTCGACGCGGTGGCCAGCGGCACGGCGGAGATGGGCCACGGCGCGGCGTATTACTGGAAGGGCAAGAGCGAGGCGGCGCAGTTCTTCGCGGCCGTGCCGTTCGGCATGAACGCACAGGAAATGAATGCCTGGCTGTTTTACGGTGGCGGTATGGAATTGTGGCGCGAGGTGTACGCTCCATTCGGCGTGCTGCCGTTCGCGGCCGGCAACTCCGGTATCCAGATGGGCGGCTGGTTCAACCGTGAAATCAATTCACTCGACGATCTGAACGGCCTGAAGATGCGCATCCCCGGGCTCGGCGGCGAGGTGCTGAAGCGCGCCGGCGGCACGCCGGTGAGCATGCCGGGCAGCGACATCTTTACCTCCCTGCAGTCCGGTGCGATCGACGCCACCGAGTGGGTGGGCCCCTACAACGACCTGGCCTTTGGCCTGTACAAGGCAGCGAAATACTATTATTACCCCGGCTGGCACGAGCCGGGCACCACGCTGGAATGTCTCGTCAACCAGGCCGCCTTCGACAGCCTGCCGGCGGACCTGCAAAGCATTGTCATGAATGCCTGCCACGCGGTGAACGGCGACATGCTGGCCGAGTACACGGCACGCAACAACGCCGCGCTGCAGTCGCTGATCAATGAACATCACGTCGATGTCAGGGCATTCCCGGACAGTGTGCTGGAGCGGCTGCGTGACTTGTCGGAACAGGTGGTCGCCGAGATCGCGAGCAAGGATGCACTGTCGGCGAAGGTGTTCGATTCCTATCGTGCGTTCCAGCGCCAGGTGATGAGCTGGACCGACATTTCGGAGCGCGCCTACATGAACGTGCGCGAGGGATAGTGCCTGCAGTGACCTGTGCGGTGCTTGCGGCGGTGGCTAGAAGAAGTTGTAGCCCAGCTTCAACAGGTGAGCATCGAAACCGTCGTTCGGTTGCTTGATATCGGCATTGCTCAGGTTCGTGTACTGATAGGTCAGTTCATACTGGCCGCGCTCGCCGAAGCCGACCCCGACCCCGATGAGTGAACCGAACTGGAATGCCGTGGACAGGTCGTTGTTGCCGACATGGGTGTCCGTCAGCAGGTGCAGGCCGAAGCCGGCCTCGGCAAACGGTGTCACGCCGCTGGACAGGCCGGCATCACGCTGGTAACGAAATACCGGTGTCAGGTTGATGTCGTATACCGTGCCGGTATGTCCGCTGTCGGCCTTTATGCGGGTGAGCCCGGTATCCCAGTAACCACCCAGGAACCATGCGCCGCCATCGAACCAGCTGTGGCGCCATTTTTTCTGGAA
>JBATJF010000146.1:0-4870 GCA_049668345.1 Gammaproteobacteria bacterium | reverse complement strand
GGTGTGCATGACGCCCTTGGGTTTTCCGGTTGAACCGGAGGTGTAAAGGATGAACAGCGGATCCTCGGCGTCCATGAGTTCAACCGGGCAGTCAGCGGCGACGTTTTCAGCTGCCTCGTGGAACCAGATGTCACGTCCTTCTTGCCAGTCGATCGTGCCGCCGGTGTGGCGCACGACGATGACCGAGTGCACCTTGGGGCAGGATTTGAGAGCAGTGTCGACGTTGCCTTTCAACGGCACGGACTTGCCGCCGCGCAGGCCCTGGTCGGCGGTGATTACGGTATGGCAGTCGGAATCCAGGATGCGGTCCTTGATCGAGTCGGGCGAGAAGCCGCCGAACACAACCGAGTGGACAGCGCCGATGCGCGCACATGCCAGCATGGCATAGACCGCTTCCGGAATCATCGGCATGTAGATGCAGACGCGGTCGCCCTTGCCGACGTTGCGCGCCTTCAGTGCGTTGGCCAGGCGGCAGACGTGCTCATACAGTTCGCCGTAACTGATGTGTGCGTCGTCGGCGGGGTCGTCGCCCTCCCAGATCAGCGCGGTCTGCGTGGCTCGCTTTTCCAGGTGCCGGTCGATGCAGTTGAAGCAGGCATTCAGCTTGCCACCTTCGAACCAGCGGATGTCGCCCTTGCTGAAATCCGCGTCCACCACCTTGTCCCAGCGCTGCTCCCAGGTCAGGAATTTCCCGGCCTGTTCTGCCCAGAATCCGTCAGGGTCCTCGACGGATTGCCGGTACATGGTCTGGTATTGCGCCGCGTCGAGGTGTGCTGTTCTTGCGAATGATTCCGGTACATCGTAGATCTTGCTCTCGGACATACTCTGCTCCGCTGGGGCTCGTGTCGGGTCGACAGGTCCCGATTATAGCCCTGCCGGTGTGACTTGTTGAAATACCCCCGGTGCCACCAGCTGCCGCCGGGCGGGCAGGGCATGCCTGTCCCAGTGTATTGCGGCCCACGCGAGCAATTCGGCCACCGTGGCATCCCGGGCACCGTCCGGCAAGGGCTGGTTCAGGAATGCCAGTGCCTGCAGCAGGGTGTCGACCGCGTGCGTGGACGGGATGGCCGGTGCGAAGGTCTGCTTGCCGAGTTTCTCGCCGCCGGTGTTCACGGCGACCGGCAGGTGCAGGTAGGCGGGGGTGGCGTAGCCAAGCAGTTGCTGCAGGTAAACCTGGCGTGGCGTGGAGCCGAGCAGGTCGGCGCCGCGCACGACGTGAGTAATGCCCTGTTCGGCATCGTCGACCACCACGGCCAGCTGGTAGGCATACAGGCCGTCGGCGCGGCGCAATACGAAATCGCCAACCGCCGTTCCGAGTGCCTGGGTTATGCCGCCCTGCAGCAAATCTGTCATGTTGATGGCCGAGTCGTACACACGCACCCGCACGGCACGTGCCTGCCTGCCGGGTGGCAGGCCGTTGCGGCAGGTGCCCGGATAGACGGAGCTGCGGTCCGGCCCCGTCATGCTGTCCGCGATTTCCCTGCGCGTGCAGGCACAGTGGTAGAGGTGACCGTCCCGCTCCAGCCGGGCAAGTGCCTCGTCGTACAGCGTGCCGCGCCGGCTTTGATAGTCGACGGTCCCGTCCCATTCGAGTCCGAACGCTTCCAGCGTGCGCAGAATCAGGTCCCCGGCGCCGGGCATCTCGCGCGGCGGGTCGAGGTCTTCCATGCGAAGCAGCCAGCGCCCCTGGTAATGGCGTGCATCGAGGTAGCTGCCGACGGCGGCGACCAGCGATCCGAAATGCAGGGGACCGGTCGGCGAAGGCGCGAAACGGCCGCAATAGTCCGGGGTGGATGTCATGTGCGAGTCGGAGTTATGTCCTCATTCAATGAAAAAGCCGGCGCGGGCCGGCTTTGTCCATATGGCACAGCGACGGAACTGTCAGCCCATCTGCTTTTCGCGGATTTCGTCGAGGATCTTGCAGTCGATGCACAGTGTCGCGGTCGGACGTGCCTCGAGCCGCTTGACGCCGATTTCCACGCCGCAGGCCTCGCAGTAACCAAAGTCGTCGTTGTCGAGGTGTCGAATCGATTCCTCGATTTTCTTGATCAGCTTGCGCTCGCGGTCGCGTGCGCGAAGTTCCATGCTGAATTCGGATTCCTGGGTCGCACGGTCGTTCGGGTCCGGGAAATTCGCGGCATCGTCCTGCATGTGGTGCACGGTACGGTCGACTTCTTCCATCAGGCTGCGTTTCCAGGCCTGGAGGATATTGCGGAAGTGCTCGACCTGCTTGTCATTCATGTATTCCTCGCCCCGTTTTTCGACATACGCGGCGATCCCGGGCACCGGTCCGATCTGCCCGCTGGCTTTTTTCCGTGCCGCCATGGCTGCGCTGGTGGCTGCGGCGGTCTTTTTCGGTGCGGCTTTCTTTACCGGGGCGGTCTTTTTCGGCGCGGCTTTTTTTATCGGGGCGGTCTTTTTCGGCGCGGCTTTCTTTACGGTTGCGGCTTTCTTTGCAGGGGCGGCCTTTTTCGGTGTGGCTTTCTTTGCCGGGGCAGCTTTTTTGGGCGCGGCTTTCTTTGCTGTTGTTTTCCTGGCCGGCGTTGCCCTGGTGACGGTCTTCTTCTTCGTTGCCTTTGACTTTACTGCCTTCTTTTTAACAGCCATCTGGAAGCTCTCCGCGTGGTGCTTTTTAACTCACTGTTTGAGTTGATATTTCGATTCAATTATTGCCGCGCTCAGGTATCATGTCCGGCGGGGAACCATTACAGGGGCGTTATTTATACGCCACTTTTACCATTAGTCAAGGATACGGACAGGCTGGAAAAGCGGCCTGTTTGCCGGTATCTGCCGTGAACGGGTCGTGCCGGCGCACTACACAGTGGGGTTATCGATGAAGCATGAATTGCAAGCCGTGCTGCTGGACGTGGATGGAACGCTGGCAGACACCGAGGAGATTCACCGCCAGTCCTTCAATGCGGCGTTTGCCGCGGCGGGGCTCGACTGGGAATGGGATCGCGAGCTGTATCACGAGTTGCTGGCCGTTACCGGTGGCAAGGAGCGCATCCGCTACTACCTGCAGCGTGAAAGGCCAGGGTTCGTTTTTCCTGATGACGCCGATGGGTTCATTGCCGGTCTGCATCAGAGCAAGACCGGCTATTACGTCGGGGCGCTGTCCAGCGGCAAGGTGCCGTTGCGGCCCGGCGTGGAGCGTCTGTTGCGGGACATCCGTGCCACCGGGCTGCGCCTGGCCATTGTCACGACCACGACTCCGGACAATATCACCGCCCTGCTCGAGCATTCGTTCAGCGAGGCGGCGCACGACTGGTTCGAGGTGATTGCCGCCGGCAGCGTCGTGCCGAGCAAAAAGCCGGCCCCGGATATCTATGACTATGCACTGGCGCAACTTAACCTGCCGGCGCAGGCCTGCATCGCGATCGAGGACTCGCTCAACGGCCTGCAGTCCGCGCTGGCCGCCGGGGTGGTCACGCTGGTGACCGTCAATGCCTACACCGCGCAACAGGATTTTACCGGGGCGGCACTGGTACTCGATCACCTGGGCGAGCCCGGCATGCCTTGCTCGGTGCTGGCGGGCGGGCCACAGCCGGACGGCATGGTCGATGCCGCGTTTCTCAAGCGACTGCACGCACGGGCCGTGCACGACTGATGGAGTGCGCCATATGAAGATCGCACGTCGCATGCAGGTCATCCAGCCGTTTCACGTCATGGCACTGCTGGCGCGCGCACGCGAACTGGAAGCGGCCGGGCGCTCCATCATCCACATGGAGATCGGCGAGCCGGATTTCGTCACGCCGCAACCGGTCATCGATGCCGGGCATGCCGCGCTGTCGGCCGGGCATACGCACTACACCCCGGCGACCGGTCTGCCCGAGTTGCGCCGGCGCATCGCCGCGTTCTATGGCGCGCGCTACGGCGTCGAGGTCGACCCGGTGCGCATCGTCGTGACACCCGGCGCCTCGGCGGCGCTGCAACTGGTGCTGGCGGCACTGGTCAATGCCGGCGAGCGCGTGTTGCTGGCCGACCCCGGCTATCCCTGCAACCGCAATTATGTCCACCTGCTGGGTGGCGAACCGGTCAGCCTGCCGGTCGATGCTGCATCCGGTTACCAGCCGGGTGTGCAGCAGGTGCGCGAAAACTGGAACGACCGGACCGCGGTCCTGCTGGTGGCCTCGCCCTCGAACCCGACCGGCAGCCTGCTCGATGCCGCCACGCTGCGCGAGTACCTGGCGATCGCGCGGACACAGGGCGGCAGTCTGATCGTCGACGAGATCTATCACGGCCTGGTCTACGATGCGGCCAGCCCCACGGCGCTGGCGGTGTCCGACGAGATTGTCGTGATCAACAGTTTCTCGAAATATTTCGGCATGACCGGCTGGCGGCTGGGCTGGCTGGTGGCGCCGCAGGCGCTGGTGCCGGAACTCGATAAACTGGCGCAGAACCTGTTTCTCGCCGCGCCGACGCTGTCACAGCACGCCGCACTGCGTGCCTTCGAGCCGGATACCATCTCGATCCTGGAACAACGCCGCGAGGAATTCCGGCAGCGCCGCGATTTCCTGTTGCCGGCCTTGCGCGAACTCGGTTTCGGCATCCCGGTGACGCCGGACGGGGCCTTCTACCTGTATGCCGATTGCAGCCGCTTCACCGCGGACAGCTTTGCCTTCTCCCAGCAGTTGCTGGAAGAGGCGGGCGTGGCGATCACGCCCGGTATCGACTTCGGCACCAATAGCCCGGAGCGGCATGTGCGCTTCGCCTATACCACCTCGCTGGAAAACCTGCAGGAGGGCGTGCGGCGCCTGCGCGAGTATCTGTTGTAGGAGCGGACCGCGTCCGCGATCTTCCAAAAAGGGGCCGGATACATTTTCGTAACTACGAAAATGTATCCGGCCCCTTTTTGAACTCGCCCACCCAC
>JBATJF010000145.1:0-4241 GCA_049668345.1 Gammaproteobacteria bacterium | reverse complement strand
TTCATCCTGTTTCGCCGCAGCTAGGAGCCTGTCCGGGTAATCATGTTGCTGCTGCGGTTTCCCACTCGCCTCGCTACGCACAGATTACCCGGACAGGCTCCTAGGACAGCAATTCCAGGGCCTCGCGAATCGTTTCCTTGCGGTCCGAGCCGGTCCGGTATACGGCGAAGACCGGACGCTCGATCTGCGGTGCGTCCTTGACCCGGTAGAGGCGCCGGCTGCCGTGCGTGGTCGACAGCATCTGTTCGGGCAGGTAGGCGGCACCCTCGCTGTGGTCGAGGTGGCGCCGCGCCAGAATCCCCAGGTTCATATGCAGTGCTGGTGCCGGCAGGTCCGGAAACAGCCGCGCATGGTTGCGTGCGAAGGCCGTGCCCCAGTCGACCAGGATGTAACCGGAACGGCAGGCCTCGTCCACCTTCAGGCCGCGGCGCGTGGCCGCCAGCACCAGGTTGATGATGCCCAGCTCGCGGATATCCAGTTCCGGCGCCTGCGGCGGCTCGAACAGCACGGCGAGGTCGATCACGCTGTCGAGCAGTTTGCGGATCAGCAGGTCCGCCGTACCCGTTTCCACCTGCAGCGCCGTTTCGGGCATCCGGGTGCGTAGTTGCCACAGCCAGTCTCCCAGCAGGGTTTGCCACAGGTCCAGCATGGCGCCGATGGCCAGGACGCGGGTGAATTCCGCACCCAGGCCGGTCTCCTGGCGCGCGCGGGCCCACACCTGGACGATGGTTTCGGCATGCTTGTGCAGCTGCCGGCCTTCCGGGGTGAGCTGGATGTTATTACGGCTGCGCGTGAACAGCGGCATGCCGATGGTCTCTTCCAGCTGCCGAACGCGGGCGCTGACCGCGGATTGTGTGACACACAACTCGCTGGCGGCCTTGCCGAAGTGGCGGGTACGCGCGACTTCCAGAAACGTGCGCAGCAGTTCGATGTCCATATGGTGTTATCGATAAACGATATTGATCGTAATGGCAATAAATTTTCGTTTGCTGCCTGCGTCCCTGCACCCTATAAGCCTTTACTTATGATTATCCTGAATCGTACCTGCACCCGGTCCCTGTCCCGCCTGTCGGGCCGTGCGCCGGACGGCGACTACCATGCCGTCATCATGGCCGGTGCGTCATACAACTCGGAAGTGTTTCGCTTCCCTGGAGAAACGCCTGATGAAACATGAACCTTGCACCATGCGGGCGGTGCGCTGCCTGCTGGCGGTCGGTCTGCTGACCGGCGCTGCCTCGCTGCCGGCCGACCCGGCGGCGGAGTGTCGCCAGGAGGCGCAGGACTATGCCGTTCCTCCCGAACAGGAGGCGGACTACATCGATGGCTGCATACTGTCGCGCGGCGGTTCACTGGCGCCCGCCGCCGTCGAGGAAAACGTGCCGGTGGACGAATACGGCGCCGTTCCGCCGATGGAATCCGATCAGATGATTGACGCAGGGCAACCGGACGGAGTGTTGCCGGGAGATATCAATGGCTCGTACTAAATCAACTGCCCGGGCTGCCGTTGCGCCGGGCCGCAAGGCGTCCGCTGGCAAGACACGCGGCGTTGCGTCGACCGCCGGCAAGGCTGGCAAGGATACCGACCAGAATGCCGCGCAGGCCGACTGGGAGGATGTCGTGGAGGAGCTGGACGTGATTCCTGATATCGACGGCCTGCTCGACAAGCCCGCAGCCAATCGCAGCAGTGAAAACGAAGCACGCCGGCGCATCGAGCGGCTGCGCGAGGAGCGCCTGTTGCAACAGGCACTGAGCGAAGTGTTCGATTCCTAGGCGGACCGCGCTCTCGGAAATCCACCCGGACAGGGTGCGATGAAGCGCCCTGTTGCCGCCCGGCCGCGGGACAAGCCCGGTAGCAACAACTTTCCATCCGGGTCACGGTCACACCCCTGTCGGGTCCATTGTCCCGGGAGGGAGCGAAATCATGAATGATGCAAGCCATTACGGCAGGCTGACGGCCTGCGGATTAATTGTGCTGCTGACGGCTGGCCCGCTCTGCGCCGGGTCCGATGACGGCAGCTACCGTGAAACCCGCGACGCCTGGCAGGCGGGACAGGCGGCCAAAACGGCGCAGGCGCCGTTCACGGAAAGCGAGCAACAGCTCATGCAGCGGGCTGCACAGGACCTGGCCCGCACGCTGCCCGATCCCGGTATCAAGCCGGGCGAGCCGGCCCCCGACTTCACACTCGGCAATGCCTACGGCAAGCCGGTGCGGCTGGCGGACCGGTTGCGGGAAGGGCCGGTGGTGCTGGTGTTCTACCGCGGTGCCTGGTGTCCGTTCTGCAACCTGTATCTGCGCACGTTGTACGAGCAGCTTACCGCCATCGAGGCGCATAGCGCGCAACTGCTGCTGGTGACGCCGCAGCTACCGGACCGGTCCAGGAAACAAATGGAGGAAGGCCGCTACCGCTTTGAAGTGCTGAGCGACCTGGACGGCGCGGTGATGAAGGCCTACCGGCTGTACTTCGAGCTGGACCCGGAACTCGTCCGGATCTACGCCGCTCACGGCCTGGTGGTGGAGGACTTCAACGGTCCGGGGCGCAATGTCCTGCCGGTCCCCGGTACGTTTATCATCGATCGCGACGGGACCGTGCGTGCCATGCACGCGGATACCGACTACAGGGAACGCATGGAACCGGCAGATATCCTCCGCGCGCTGGACGCCCTGTAAGGTTCAGTCGAGTGCAGGGCCGAGGATGAAATCCACGCTGCTGAAGCCGTTGTCCTCGAGCAGCGCCTCGATATCGGCCCAGTCGTAATCCGGATCGTTTTCCTCGACGGCGGCGATCAGGGCGGTGACGTGGCGATAGGCCTCGTGCGGTTCGAAGTCGTCGGGCACGCGCACCAGCCGGATATTTTCCGGGTCGCGGGCGGACAGGATCATCAACGAGTCATTCATGGTATTTCCCCGGGTTCGCTGTCATGGCCTGATCAGATGCGGTTTTCCATCGGCACATATCCGGACAGCGTATTGCCGGTATACACCTGGCGCGGCCGCGCGATACGCATCTTCGGGTCACTGTTCTGCTCGTGCCAGTGCGCGATCCAGCCGGGCAGGCGGCCGATGGCAAACAGCACGGTAAACATGTTGGTCGGTATGCCGATGGCACGCAGGATGATGCCGCTGTAGAAATCGACGTTGGGATACAGCTTGCGTTCCAGGAAGTACTCGTCATTGAGCGCGATGTCTTCCAGGTTGCGCGCGATCTCCAGCAAGGGATCGCTCACGCCGAGCTTGTTGAACAGCTGCTCGCTGACCTTGCGCAGCATGGTCGCGCGCGGATCGAAATTCTTGTAGATCCGGTGGCCGAAGCCCATCAGTCTCACGTCGCTCGACTTGTCCTTGGCGGCCGCGATGTATTCCGTGGCTGACTGCTTGCCGCGGTGTATGGACTCCAGCATCTCGATGACTTTCACGTTGGCGCCACCGTGCAGCGGGCCCCACAGCGCGGACACGCCCGCGGCGCAGGATGCAAACAGGTTGGCGCGGCTCGAGCCGACCATGCGTACGGTCGAGGTGCTGCAATTCTGTTCGTGATCGGCGTGCAGGATCAGTAACAGGTTGAGCGCGCTGCGTACTTCCGGTTCGCTCATGTACGGGTTGTACGGCTCCGAGAACATCATATGCAGGAAGTTTGTGACATAGGGCAGTTTCGGGTCCGGGTAGATGTACGGCTTGCCGTGCGAGCGGCGATAGGTATAGGCGGCCAGTGTACGGATCTTGCTGATCAGGCGTGCAACGGCCTGCTCGAACTGGTCCGGTGTATGCAGGTCCAGCAGCTGCGGATGGAAACACGACAGCGTGGATATCATCGCCGACAGGATCGCCATCGGCGGCGCCGAGCGCGGGAAACCGGCAAAATGGTGTTTCATGTCCTCGTCGAGATTGGCGTTCTCGGTAAGCTGCCGGCTGAAACGCTCGTATTCGGACTGGTTCGGCAGGTGGCCGAAGATCAGCAGCCAGGCGACCTCGACGAAGTTCGGGTGTTCGGCGAATACCTCCAGCGGGATGCCTCGGTAGCGCAGGATACCCTTGTCGCCGTCGATGTAGGTGATGTCGCTGGTGCAGCTGGCGGTATTGCCGAAGGCCGGATCATAGGCAGTGAGTCCGGTAGTGTTGCGCAGGCTGGTAATGTCGATGGCGCGATCACCCTCGCTGCCCGTGATGACGGGCAGTTCATATGTCTTGCCTTCAAAGATCAGTTCGACCTTGTTACTGGACATGTGTTTCTCCGCTTGTTTCT
>JBATJF010000144.1:0-6184 GCA_049668345.1 Gammaproteobacteria bacterium | reverse complement strand
GCCCGCGTGCTGCTCAGGCGCTACGGCGTGGTGTTCCGCAAGCTGCTCGAACATGAAACCGGCCTGCCGCCGTGGCGCGACCTGCTCTATTGCTGCCGGCGCATGGAGGCGCGCGGCGAGCTGCGCGGCGGCCGTTTCGTGCAGGGCTTTGCCGGGGAACAGTTCGCGCTGCCGGATGCCATGCAGACCCTGCGCCGCATCCGCAACCAGGCGCAGGACGGCGCGCTGATCGCCATCGCCGCCACCGACCCGCTCAACCTGACCGGTTCCATCACGGCCGGCGACCGTGTCGCCCGCCAGGCCAACAACCGCATCCTGTACCGCGACGGCGTGCCTATCGCCACCAGCGTCGCCGGCGAGATCAACTACCTGGCCGCGATTGCACCGGAGGTGCAGTGGGAGATCAAGACCACCCTGCTACGGCAGACCCGCCCGGAACAGTTCCACCCGCCGCCGCCGCGGTCGAGTTAGATTGTTGGCCGAATTCATTCGACCGGCGGTGTGTCATCGCGCCCCGTAGGGTCGAATGAATTCGACCCTGCAGCGGTAATCTACCTACTCGATTCGGGGCAGAGCCCATTTTCAAATCAACGGAAATATGTATTCGGTCCCTCAATTCGCTTATAACTGAGGTCGGGCCTCATATTGCAGCCTTCCACACCTGGAGTCTCCCATGTCAGAAACCTATACATGCTGGAAATGCGGAGGTGCGTTGCCGGATCTCCTGTTGCCATTGGCGCGACACGAAGAGTGCCCACACTGCCACGCGCAGCTGCACGTGTGCCGGATGTGCGTGTTTTTTGATACTGCGGCACCGCAGCAATGTCGGGAGCCGGTTGCCGACCTCGTGTCTGACAAGCAGCGCGCCAATTTCTGTGGCTATTTCACGATCAATCCGCATGCCTTCTCCGCGCCCTCGGACCAGACCGACGAGTCGCGTCGGCAGCTGGATGCCTTGTTCGCGGGTGAGCCCTCTGCGGCTGCATCAGAGACACGTACCGCGGAAGACGAGTTGCGTGAGCAGGTGGAGCAGTTCTTCAAGAAGTGAGTGCATACCCAGGGGTCGGACCTCGACAACCCGTTGAAGTAGCTCGATCAACACGTGAATTCAGGCCGCAAATCTGTCTTAGGTGGTATTTTTCAGGGTCAAAATGACGCATTCAAGTAATGGCGAACGCGCGATTTATCGCACAGAAAATACTGGAGCTCGTGAGTACCTCGCACGCCTTACAGGCACCCTATTGTGGCCGGAACAGGCGTTTTAAGCCCGAAAAAAACCTTTATCAGGTGTAGAAGTCGAGTGATGTCAATGAGTTGCCGAGGTCCGACCCCGTGCAAATTGCTTACCAGCCGTAACCGAGGTTAAACAGGTAGCGCGTATCGATCCGGTCGTTGCCTGGCGACGGGGTGTTGTCCCAGTCGACATCGACCTCTGCGGTGGCAGTGAAACCTTCGATCAGACTGGCACGCAAACCGGTGCGCGTGAAAATGATGACGTCCTCGATATCCTGCAGTCCCAGCAGGCCTTCCTGGAAGTGGAAGAACTGTAGCCTCTTCGGATACAGGAAGTGATCGTAGTTGACCGACCAGCGCGCTGCCGGATAGCTGTCATCAGGCGCCAGTTCAAAGTCCTCGTTCACATAGGACAGGCCACCCTCCAGGGACAGGTTGGTCCGTTCCGACTCGAAAAACTGGTAGCCGGCACCCAGGCCCAGCGTGGAGCGCAGGTTCAGGTCCGCGAAGTCGTCCTTGAACAGCACCGTATTGGCATAGGTATACCACTTCCTGGTGAGGAAGTGGTCGTACTTGAGGTAGACCATGGCATTGTTCTCACTCTCAACGCCGCCGTCCTTTGACTGGTTGTAGATTGCGCCGGCCGTGAAACGGTTCTGTTCGGTGCGCGCCACGGCCTCGATGTCGCCGTGGTAGGACTCCTTGTCGGTGTTGCCCTTGGCAATGTAGACCCCGGCGTTGGCACGTCCGCTCAGCTTGACGCCGTTCTCCGGCACCGGCGGATTGATCAGCGCGACCCGTGCCACGGGTACCTGTTCGGCCTGCACCAGCTCACTGCCCTGGATGCCGACACTGCCGTCACCGGAACGGGCAAGTGTCCCGTTCAGCACGGTCGCATCATCCAGCTGCACCACGACCGGGGCCACGGTAGACACGCTGATGACCTTGTCCCAGGCAATCGCGATCTCGCCGGCAAAGTCTGTCTTCATGGTAAGGGTGTCCCCGGTCTTGCTGATCACCGTGCCGCTGACACGGTCACCGTTAGCAAGGTACACCTCGTCGGCACCCGCCGGCAGCCACGGGGAAAACATACACAACACACACAGCGAACGTATCAACGTATTCACACTTATCTCCTTCGGCAATGAAAAAACGGATCAGATCAGGAGATCAACACAGGTTCGGCCGCGGCGTCCGTGTCCTTTCCCGGCCGGCGGATCACCGGTATATCGGAGGGAAAGTGGGATTTCCCTGTCACGGGTAGCGATCATGGCCAGACGCGTCTATGTTGATCGGTAAATATCAGCGGCGAATATTAACAACTTCACGAAGATCAGGGATTGCAGGACACAATCTTTAACATTCGGGCGCCGGGGTTGGATCCCGGTTTCAGTTAAAATCGGGTAAAGCCATTATTTGATCCTGGTTTTACGCACCTGACGTTTCTTTATTTACAAAGGACAATTCTTATGAGTATGTCGAATATGCTGGGCAAGTTGATCATGGCAGGTTTGGTTGCCAAGGGTGTCAGTATGGCGGGCGGCAAGAGCGGCAGTGCTGGCGGTGGTGGCATTGCCGGCGCACTGGGCGGGCTGCTGGGCGGTAATAAACGCGCAACGACTGGCGGGAGTGCTGGCGGTGGTGATATTGCCGGCGTACTGGGCGGGCTGCTGGGCGGTAATAAAAGCGGGGTTGGCGGACTGGGTGGTTTGCTGAGCGGCCTGGCTGGTGGTGGCGCCGCAAAACAGGGTGGCGGCATTGGCGATATTCTGGGTTCTTTTATGGGTGACCCTGAGCAGGCAGCGCAGATACGGCCCACGGTTGACCAGGAACAGCAAGCGGAGATTTTGCTGCGGGCAATGCTCAATGCAGCAAAAGCCGATGGTCAGATTGACAAGGCCGAGCAGGAGCGGATCGTAAAACACCTGGGTGATGTTTCCGAATCGGAAAAGCAATTCCTCCGTGATGAAATGTCAGCGCCGCTGGACACGGCTGCCTTTGTTCGCAGTATTCCAAAAGGGATGGAGCAACAGGTCTATCTTTTGTCGCTGACCTCGATCGACCTGGATTCCAAAGCCGAAGCGCAGTATTTACACCAGTTGGCGCAAGGTCTGGGGATTTCCCGGCAGGCATGCAATCGTATTCATCAGCAAGCTGGCGCGCCCGTGCTTTACAGCCAGGATGGATCAATCGCGTAGCCTGGATGAAGCGCAGCGGAATCCGGGTCATCCCGGATTCCGGCCCTTCGGGCCTGCATCCAGGCTACGGTCTATTGCCATTGGCGTTCGCATGGAAAAAATTTGCTCTGACCCCGATTGCATCCGGCAACACCGTCTATACTGCTAGTGTTCAGGGCGGCCTCCCGCAGGAGGAGAGGGAAATGACCATTACGAATAGCCAGTCGGGGACGAACGTGCATGAGATTTCCGATGGGATTTATCGCATCAGCACGCCGGTTCTCTTTGAAAATGGCAACACGTTCTCGTTCAACCAGTACCTCATCGCTGACGATGAACCCTTGTTATTCCACACCGGACCCCGAAAGATGTTCCCTCTGGTGCGTGAAGCAGTTGCAAGCGTACAAGCTGTCGAGCGGCTTCGTTACATTGCCTTTTCCCATGTGGAGGCAGACGAATGCGGTTCATTGAATGAATGGCTTGCGGCAGCCCCGCAATCCGTGCCGCTTTGTGGAACGGTTGCGGCCATGGTATCAATCGAGGATCTTGCCGATCGGAGCCCCCGTGCCCTTGCCGACGGTGAGGCGCTTTCTCTGGGTAAACACCGCGTGCGCTGGTCCGATGCCCCGCACCTGCCGCACGCGTGGGAATGCGGGTATTTGACAGAGGAAAAAACCCGTACTTTTCTGTGCGGTGACCTTTTCACACAGGGCGGCGCGGATCTTCCGCCCATTACAGAATCGGACATACTCGGGCCGAGCGAGGCATTCCGGCACAGAATGGATTATTTTTCTCATACGAAAAACGCGCGGGCGATGCTCGAACGACTGGCTGCCAGGGAACCAACCACGCTGGCCTGCATGCACGGCAGCGCATGGAGTGGCGACGGCGCGAAACTGCTGAGAGCACTCGCCGATTCGCTGTCTTCCTGATGTACGCAGAGGTTACCCGTTAAATATCCGTTAGTTCGCAGGGTGCGTTCTGCGCACCATTCCCGGTGCGTAAAACGCACCCTGCATTTCAGGCACTTCCCCGCACCGAGTAGGTAGATTACCGTTGTAGGGCCGAATTCATTCGGCCAACTGCCGATTGCCATTGGAGTTCGCAGGGTGCACTTTGTGCACCATTCCCGGTGCGTGAAACGTACCCTGCATATACACTTGAGCCCTTGAACCGGAGCAGCCATTCAAAGCTTGCCATGGCAAAAGAAAAACCCACCTACAGCACTGCCTACGAACTGGCCGGGCGGCAGCGGGATATCTCGGTTTCCGAGTTCTTCCTGAAGAACCGGCATCTGCTCGGCTTCGATTCCCCCTCCAAGGCGCTGCTCATCACGGTCAAGGAGGCCGTTGATAATGCACTGGATGCGTGCGAGGAGGCGGGGCTATTGCCCGGGATACAGGTGGAGATCGCGGATTACGGGGACCACATTTTCAATGTGGTGGTCGAGGACAATGGCCCCGGCATCATGGAAAACCAGATCGCGCGTATTTTCGGCAAGCTGCTGTATGGCTCCCGGTTTCACAAGCTGAGCCAGTCGCGTGGCCAGCAGGGCATGGGCATCTCGGCCGCGGGTATGTATGCCCAGCTTACGACCGGCAAGTCGCTGCATGTCATCAGTCGCGTCCAGGGTGAGCCCATGGCCTCCGAGCTGTTTGTCTCCATCGATACGGCGAAAAACCGGCCGGAGCTGCACGGCAAGAGGAGAATCGAGTGGGATCGCCCCCACGGCACGCGTGTGGAAGTGGAGATCGAGGGGCGTTACCAGAAAGGCATTCATTCCGTTGACATGTATCTGAAGCAGACGGCGATCGCCAATCCGCATGTCAGCTTTCATTACAAGGGACCGCGTGGCGAGCAGGCCAGCTACCTCCGCAGCAGTAGCGAGCTGCCGCCGCGGCCGACAGAGATCAAGCCGCATCCGCGCGGGGTGGAGCTGGGCCGGCTGATCCAGATGCTGAACAACACCCGCAGCCGGACCCTGCTGCAGTTCCTGGAGAACGAGTTTTCGCGGGTGGGGCGCAAGACAGCCCGGGAGATTGTGGCGCATGCGGGACGCAAGCTGACCGAGCGGTCCCTGCCGAAGCGCATCGCGCACGTGCAGGCGCAGTCCCTGTACCGGGCCATCCGCAAGGTGCCGGTGAGCGCGCCGAGGACCGACTGCATCGTGCCCATCGGTGAGGCGCAGTTGTACGAGGGCATGCGCAAGGAAATCGATGCCGATTTCTATATCGTGAAGACGCGGCCGCCCGCGGTGTATAGGGGTAATCCCTTCCAGGTCGAGGTGGGGCTTGCCTGGGGCCGGACCGGCGGCGACGACCTGGCGGTGGATGCGGACGGCCGTATCCACAAGGCCGTGCACCACAGGCGCGAGGTCTCGGAGGTGCTCGCCCTGCATGCCGATGAGCCGGTCCACCTGCTGCGCTTTGCCAACCGGGTCCCGCTGCTGTACCAGCAGGAGGGCTGTGCCATCACCCGGGCCGTGCTGCAGACCAACTGGCGCGGCTATGGCCTGCAGCAGCCGAAAGGCGCGCTGCCCGTTGCACCGCTGGTGATCCTGGTGCACCTGGCCTCGGTCTGGGTACCGTTCACCTCGGAGGCGAAGGAGGCGATCGCCCCCTATCCGGAAATCATCAAGGAGCTGAAACTCGGCCTGCAGGCGTGTGCGCGCAAACTGGCGGAGTACCTGCGCCAGGACAACCGGCTGAAGCGCGAGTATGACAAGCGCTCGCACATCGAAAAATACCTGCCGCACGTGGGCATCGCCTTGCAGG
>JBATJF010000143.1:0-2567 GCA_049668345.1 Gammaproteobacteria bacterium | reverse complement strand
ACCTGGCAGTGACTTATCGCATCAGGCCTGATCAAACACCGGCCACCAGCCGGTCGCCGGGATCTGGAAATGGCCGTCATAGACAACCCTGACCAGGTATAGCCCCTCCGCCGGTGCGTTGACCCCGCCCGCCGTACGGTCGCGCGCCGCGAGCAGCTGCGCGGACCAGCCCGGCGCCTGATCGCCTCGCCCGACCGCGATCAGCACACCGGCGATACCGCGTACCATGTGATGCAGGAAGGCATTGGCGACCACATCGATATACAGGCACCGGCCGGCGCGCGTCACATCCAGCCGGTAGATCGTTCGTACCGGGCTTTTCGCCTGGCACGCCGCTGCGCGAAAGGAGCTGAAATCGTGCTCGCCGAGCAGGTGCCGGGCCGCCACCTGCATGCGTTCCACGTGGAGCGGCAATCGCTCCCGGCACACCCGGTTGCGTAACAGCGCCGTTGCCGCCGGACTGTTGAGGATAACGTAGCGGTAATGACGCCGGCGCGCGGAAAAACGCGCATGAAAATCCGCAGTGACTTCCGCCGCCCACTGCACGCGAATATCGCCGGGCAGATTCGAATTTACACCACGCACCCAGTTATCGGGCGCACGCACGGCCGCGCTGTCGAAGTGAATGACCTGGCCGGTCGCATGCACGCCGGTGTCGGTGCGCCCGGCGCAGACCACGCTGATGTCCTCGTTCGCCACGCTGGACAGTGCCTGTTCCACGCAGCCCTGCACCGTGCGTCCGTCAGGCTGGCGCTGCCAGCCGACAAAGGCGGCCCCGTCATACTCGATACCCAGCGCGGTACGCATGCGTGTAGTGGCTGTGAAGGATTGCGTCAACAGTTCGCAGCGATGCGGATTCGGTTGCGATGTACGCCCGGCCGCATGGCCGCGCAGGTATCACGGCATGCTGTTACAGGCGTATGGCTGTGCGTCAGGATCTCAGGCAATTTGCGAAAATATTTTTTCCGCTTCCTGCTTCTGTTCCGAGTTGCCCTCTTCCATGACCTCGCCGAGGATACTGCGCGCACTGTCCTTGTCATCCATGTCGATGTAGGCACGGGCAAGATCGAGCTTGGTGGTCACCTCGTCCTCGCTGGCCAGCGTGCCATCGAAGCTGTCCTCGTCTTCCAGTTGATCGAGACCATACTCGGTTGTCCCGGGCAGATCCTGGTCGCGATTCGGTGACTCACCGAGATCGAGACCGAAGTCGTCCCCGGCCGCGGTGCCGGATACGCTGTCCATGCCGGACAGGTCCATGTCGAATTCGATGCTGTTGTCCTGCCGCTCACCACTGTCCTGTGACTCCCCGGCGTGCTTACCGGCGACCTCTGCCGGGGCACCGGCACGGTAGAGGTCGTTCTGCGGCGCCATGGTATATCCCATGGTCGCGACCTTGACCCAGCGCTCGTCGTCTTCCGCGACGCCATCCCGGAAATCGCTGGCTGCCTGTTCAAACGCCGCCGTATTGCCTGCAATGTGAAAGACCTCCAGCAACTTGAGCCTGATGGCATCGTCGTCCGGATCACGCTGCAGGGCCGCCTGCAGCACGTCCTCGGCCTGCTGGATCCTGCCATATGCGAGATAGACCTCGGCCTCCGTGACCGGATTATTATCGGTAGTCGCGTGCGTCACCTGCTCTTCCTGGCGCGGCTCGGGCTCATCGTCATCGACTTCGAACATCGGCTGCGGCCAACTGCGCTCAGCTCTGACGGCGTCACTGGCCAGCTGACTGGACAGGGTCATTTCTTCGTCGAACATGTCGGAGGTGTTTTTCTGGCGATTCGCCAGCCACAGGAAACCACCGAGCACCAGCGCCACCAGAACACCCGCAGCGGCCAGGATCGGGTTGTCCATCACCTTGTCCATGATAGCCGACGGCGCCCCTGACGCTTGTCCGGGTGCCGGCGTCGCGGCAGCCGCTTCCTCGATTTCTGCCTCTGTGGTTGCCGCGGCCGCCATCGCCTCATCCGTCGCTTCGGGGGATGCTGCGCCATCTGCGGCCGCCGGGTCCCCGGCCGTTGCCACGCCGTTTTGCAGGTTCGCCAGGGCATCGTCCTTCAGTTCCAGCAGCCGTTTCATGGTCTCGATCTGTGTCTCGAGTTCGTCGACGCGGGACTGCAGCTCGCGCGACTGCGCCTTGCCGGCCTCGACCTCTTCCGTGGCCAGCGCGAGCTGCTGGGTCAGGTCCGCGTCACCACCGGTTTCGGCCGTGATGGTCTCGGGGTCGCCGGGCATGGCCGCACCCTCGACGGCATCGCCTTCGGGCGCCACCAGCTGCAGGCGAGCACTGACGGCAGGTTCCGCCTGCGCAGCAGCTCCGGGTGTTGCCGGCGTTTCCGCGCCGGGAGCCTCGGCCACCTTGTCGCTGCCGGATTTCCATTCACTGTACTGGCGTCGCGTCTCGGCCAGCGCCTCGCGGGCGCTTAACGCAACGACTTCATCACGCGCCGGCACCTTGAGTGTCACGCCGGCCTTGAGCAGGTTCATGTTGCCGTTGACGAAGGCATCCGGATTGGCACGCAGCAGTGCCAGCATCATCTGATGCATGGTGATACTGTCATCGGGCC
>JBATJF010000142.1:0-13647 GCA_049668345.1 Gammaproteobacteria bacterium | reverse complement strand
GCAAGGAGCTGATCAATCACGTGCGCCAGGAGATCGGCCCCATCGCGACGCCGGACGTCATACAGTGGGCACCGGGGCTGCCCAAGACACGCTCGGGCAAGATCATGCGCCGCATCCTGCGCAAGATCGCAGCCAACAAAATGGACGAGCTCGGCGACACCTCGACCCTGGCCGATCCCCAGGTGGTCGACGACCTGGTCGCCAGCCGGATCGCCACCTGAGCTGCCGGGATCACCCGCCGGGCGCGCGGGGCGCATGATCACAGCCAGCGCCTTCCGGCCGGCCTGGTGGCTGCCCGGGGCGCACCTGCAGACGCTCTACCCGTCACTGTTCCGCAAGCGCATCATCCCGCGCCTGGAACGCCAGCGGCTGGAATTACCGGACGGTGACTTTATCGACATCGACTGGACAGATGCCGGCAGCGGCCTGCAGGTGCTGGTGCTGCACGGCCTGGAAGGCTCGCTCGAATCCCACTACGCCGGCGCCCTGCTCGCCAGGCTGGCGCAGGAAGGCTGTCATGCAGGATTGATGTACTTCCGCGGCCGCAGTGGCGAGGTCAACCGGCTGCCGCGCAGCTACCACTCGGGCGACACCGCGGATCTCGATTATGCCGTTCGCACCCTGCGCACGGCCCACCCGCACCGGAAACTGGCTGTTATCGGCTTCTCGCTCGGCGGCAACGTATTGCTGAAATGGCTGGGCGAACAGGGCTGCGACGCGCCCGTCAGCACCGCGATAGCGATTTCCGTGCCCTTCGATCTCGACAGCGCGGCACGGCAGCTCGAACGCGGCCTGTCGCGCATCTACCGCAATCACCTGCTTACCAGGCTGCGGCAGTCACTCATCGCGAAATCGGTCCTGCACAAGCCGCCGCTGCCGTTGCAGGAACTGCAGCGGCTGCGCAGCTTTCGTGCCTTCGATGATGCCATAACCGCACCTTTGCACGGTTTTGCCGGTGTTGACGACTACTACTCACGCTCCAGCAGCGGGCAGTTCCTGCACTCGATCTGCATACCGACCCTGATCCTTCAGGCGCGGGATGACCCGTTTCTTCCGGCCGATGCCCTCCCTGGCGAGTCAGACCTCAGTCCGGCCGTTACCCTGGAGCTGGCGGAACACGGTGGCCATGTCGGATTCGTAACCGGGCGCAGCCCGGCGGCACCCGTATTCTGGCTGGAACAACGCATCGCGGAACATCTGGCAGGCTATATTTGATTGACGTGGCACTGGATGCAGCAACGCCAGCCTTTCGGTACAGGCCGGTCTCCGGCACTCTCAAGCAGTCAGGCCCGGTGCCGATAACGCCCCTATACAAGGTATTCCGGCATCCTGAATCTCGAGCCACAGGCAATCCATATGTACAAAATCATTTCCGGTATCACCTTGCTGCTGGCATCCGCCGCTTGCATGGCACAGGGCGACATCTGGAACAACCTGTTCCAGGAGAAGCTGCGCGAGGCCAACCAGGGCAACAGCGAGGCACAATACGACGTTGGCACCATGTACCAGAACGGCCGCGGCGTAAAGCCGAGTCGCGCCAGCGCGCTTGAATGGTTCAGCAAGTCCGCAGCCCAGAACAATTCGCAGGCGGCCTCGCGCCTGAAACTCATGTCCGAAAACGAGGCACGCTTCAACCGGACACTGGCGGAGGCGGAGCTGGGTAACCGTGTGAGCCAGTATGAAGTGGGCAATATGTACACCAAGGGCGTCGGTGTGGATATCAACTACCAGAAAGCGATTGCTGCCTACGAGAAGGCGGCCGGCCAGGGTTACGACAAGGCCGCCTACAAGCTGGGACTGATCTATAGCGAAGGCAGCGGCGTTCCGGCTGACATGAAAGCCGCGTTCAAGTGGTTCAGGATCGCCGCGACCGGCGGCTACCCGGCCGCCCAGTACAATCTGGGTAAGTTGTACGCTGCCGGCCAGGGAACCGGCAAAGACAACGCCCTGGCGCTGGAATGGCTCGGCAAGGCGGTCGAGGGCGGTTTCGACCAGGCACGCGGCGCGATGATCAATGTATCGGAAAACATCACCATGGAGGCTGCGGCAGCCCGGTCTGCCGGCTCCACGCAGCCCGCACCGGAACCCGCGCCTGTCGTCGCGGCGCGCAGGCCCGCCAAACCCGTCGTCAGCCGCGCGAGCAAGATAGACAAGCCCGCAAGCAGGACCTGGAGTATCGATGACCTGATGCTCGCCGCCTGGTACCGCGATACCGACCCCGTCACCTACCTGCCGTCCGCGATCAACAACTGCAGGATCGAGGACGACCGGCTCGTATGCCTGAGTGACGACCAGACACGACGCACGGCCGCCAACCTGATCAAATACAAGACCAAGGCAATCATCGAGAATTTCACCGACACGGGCGCGTTCGAGGTCACCTACCGCAACCTGGTCATCGATGCCAGCCGGATCGAGTCGGCGGACGCCGCCGATGAAACAGGCGAAAGTGATGATGAAAACACCTATACCGTCAAGACCGGCTGGGGCACACCGCACAACCTGGAGTGCCAGTTCAAGGACCATGGCACGCTCACCTGCGTGAAAAACAAGTCGCACAGCTTCGAACTGATCTCGCCGCAGAACCTCGCAGCCGGCAAATAACAACCCTCCACCCGCCGTCCCGCACTCCAGCGGGGCCTATAGATATTGTCAGCTCCGCACGGTGCGGGCATCATACCTGCATCCGACATGCAGCGACGAACTGCACGCCTGCCCGCGGTCGGTCGGCAACCATAACAATCGGCACATCGTGGAGGAGAACATGCTTGCTACAGGCGATAGCGCACCGGCTTTCGAGCTGCCGGACTCGGACATGAAGATTCGTTCACTGGAGGAGCTGTCCGGCTCCTGGGTGGTCCTGTACTTCTACCCGCAGGACGACACGCCCGGCTGCACCATCCAGGCCAACGAATTCACCGACCTGATCGACGACTACGCCGCCGTGGGGATCCAGGTACTGGGCGTCAGCCCCAACGACTGTTTCAGTCACCAGGCGTTTCGCGAGAAGTACGGCCTGAAAATCGTGCTGCTCGCCGATGTCGACCAGGAAGTCTGCGGACAGTACGGGGTGATTCAGGAAAAGGAGAAGAACGGCGTGCGCAAGATCGGCGTTGTCCGGTCAACCTTCGTCATCGACCCGGCTGGCCGGCTGGCCCACGTTGAATACGGCGTCACGCCCAAGGAGCATGCGCACAAGATACTCGAACGGGTACGGCAGCTTGCAGCAGGCCAGCCCTGACAGCTACGCCCTGTTTCGCCAGGTCTGCTACAGTCGCTCGGGAAGGTGGCCGCGTATTTCGTGCGCGGTGTATTGACCCAGGTTTTTCTCCAGCTCGGTAACCTGCACGTCCGCGGGCAGATCGAGATGCTGTCTGAGATGTCCGAGCAGGTGCGGCCCGGCCACCAGCAACAGGCGGTTGCAACGCCCGTCCTGGCAGGTAGTCTTCAGGTGATCGCAGAGGTGCTTGGCGAAGCGGATGAGCTCCTGTTCCACGGGGTCCACCGAAACGCCCATCGAATGCCTGCCCTTCCCCTTCGAGTCGAAACTGCGCCCGGGACGGTCGGCATTGATATCGCGGGCGTGCTCGCGCCCTTCCGGATGCTCCAGCACACCAATCTGCTGCAACCCGCCTTCCGGATCGTCAGTGGTGAAGATCCGCGCACTACTGTTGTCTGCGACAACGATCCAGTGTTTTGACATAAAGCCCCTCTCCCTTGCATATCCAGTTGTCTGTCTGACCTGCCCGTACATTATACATAGGATATCGCGAACGTATTGACCGGGATCATATTACCCATGCCGGGACGACGCAAAAACATACCGCCCGCTCCGTCGTCGCACGAACAGCCGCGTCCCGGGTGACTGCCGCGACGCTAAAACACGGCCGGGCAGGATTGCCGGTGACACGTGGCCGCCGGGCTGCTGGAGACGTGTGCGCGGGAACGGTCCTGTAGCGGGTCAGGATCTCCGGCTGGCACGCACTCATTATTGCGGCAGGTGTACCGGCTGCGATCCCGGCAGCAATCCGGATGCCCGCCTGGCGAGTCAGGCCGTATCGCAGCGTTGGGGTATCCGTCGCAAGAGCCGGCTGCAGCTGATATACGCGGACTCGACGGTGTCCATGCACATCAGGAAGTCACTGCAACCGGCAGGCGGCTTCGCGCAGGCCGACAGTCGGCAGGCTGGTGTTTATCGCGGCCAGGTGCGGGCTGCTTCTTGCTTCGATCAGCGACGCCCCGCGATCCCCTTTTATTGTCTGCCTTGCCGTGATGTGCAGGTATTGAGGTCGATCATGATGCCGTTTGCGTAGACGGTATCCCTGCGGAACGGTGCCAGGTTTTGTTCCCGGCGAGCCTGCCCTTGCCGCACCGATTCCTCACCTTGTTGATGCCCCCTCCAGAGAGATGAATGACGACGTCAAACCTTGCGCGGGATGGCCGCTATATCCATATACCACCGGCCGTCAGACGCCAGCATTGTTGCTGTTTTTATATCACGATCCGGACAGCATGCAGCATCGGAGAGAGGTTCGTGCGGCCATTCAGCGGGTTAACCGGTCCCGCCGCCAGTATTTGTCCATTCAGCTCAAACGCGGGATAATGCCAGTGCAAGATAATAATTCTGATATAGCAGCATTGATAATAACAAGCAGGCGCCCTGCTCCGTAGGTTGCGGCATGAAATTCCGACTCGGCAAAAGCGAATCCGCCAGTAAAGGCATCGCGCGCATCAATCGCGAGTTGTGCGAGTACGCTGCCGGGATGACCGGAAGCGGCAACGCCCTGACTGACGACACGGCATTCGAACTGCGCAAAACCGTGAAGAAGCTGCGGGCGGTGCTGCGGATCAGCCGACCCGCGCTGGGTAACAGTGCGTATCGGGAACTCGACCGTCGCATGCGCGACTTCGCCAGGGAACAGGGCCTGCTGCGCGACAGCGCAGTGCTCATCGAAACGCTCGATGCATTGCTGGAACACTTCAAACCGTTTCCGGATGAAATCGCCATGCAGACGGCAAGGAATGCATTGCACTGCCGCTACGAGCTTGCGCTGGAAGATTTTCTGCAGGCCAATGATGACATATCCCTGACAATGCGATTCACCGACATCGAGCAGCGGGTTCGGGATCTCGATCTGCGGCGTGTCTCGCGTGCGATGCTGCTGGAGGGCATCGGCAAGACCTACCGGCGCTGTCGAGCCGGGCTGCGGAATCTGCACGAAACCCCCAGCACGGAAAACAGCCACGATCTGCGCAGACAGGTTAAATATGCATGGAACCAGCTGCGGCTGATACGCCGATGGCAGCCCGTCGGATTCAAGCCGGTGATTGCCGGGCTGGACAGGCTGGGCGACCTGCTGGGCCAGGACAGTGATCTCGCCATGCTGGCGGGTACTGTCCAGCGCCACCCGGAACTCTGCTGTAACCGTATCCGCGCCGAATTCATTATCGCGCTGGTGGAGGCACGCCGTATTGAGTTGCTGACTGCAAGCCTGCGCCTGGCAGACCGGCTCTTTGCGGAGCCGCCGGACGTATTCGCCCGGCGGCTGAAGCACGACAGCGGCGGCAAACTCCGCTGAGACGCAGACAGCAAAAAAGGGGCCGCAGCCCCTTTTTTACCGGTTCAGGACCGGTCTCAGCCCTGGCTGTCCTGCCCCACTGCCTTCATGCTCAGTCGGATACGGCCCTGCTTGTCGACTTCCAGCACCTTGACCTTGACGATATCGCCCTCTGACAGCTTGTCGCTGACGTTCTGCACGCGCTCCTCGCTGATCTGCGATATATGCACCAGACCGTCCTTGCCGGGCAGGATGGTGACGAATGCGCCGAAGTCCATCAGCTTGGCAACCTTGCCGTCGTAGATCGTACCGACCTCGACGTCGGCAGTGATCTGCTCGATGCGACGGCGTGCCTCGTTGCCGGCATCGAGATCGACCGAGGCGATCTTCACATTGCCGTCGTCATCGATATCGATGCTGGTACCGGTCTCGTCGGTGATGGAGCGGATGGTCGCACCACCCTTGCCGATCACATCGCGTATCTTGTCCGGGTTGATCTTCATGGTGATGTAGCGCGGGGCATACGCGGAGACTTCCTCGCGTGGCCTGGCGATCGCCTTGTTCATCTCGCCGAGGATATGCAGGCGGCCGGCATTGGCCTGCGCCAGCGCCTTCTCCATGATCTCGCGGGTGATGCCCTGGATCTTGATATCCATCTGCAGCGCGGTTACGCCTTTGCCGGTACCGGCAACCTTGAAATCCATGTCGCCAAGGTGATCCTCGTCGCCCAGGATATCGGTCAGCACGGCATAGCCGGCATCTTCCTTGATCAGGCCCATGGCCACACCGGCAACCGGTGCGCTGAGCGGTACGCCGGCATCCATCATCGACAGGCTGCTGCCGCAGACACTGGCCATGGAACTGGAGCCGTTCGACTCGGTGATTTCCGATACCACGCGGATGGTGTACGGGAAGCTTTCCTTGGACGGCATGACGGCGCTGACGCCGCGCTTGGCGAGCTTGCCATGGCCGACCTCGCGTCGCTTGGTGCCACCGATGCGGCCCGTCTCCCCGACGCAGTAGGGCGGGAAATTGTAGTGCAACATGAAGGATTCCTTGCTGTTGCCGGCCAGGGTATCGATCAGCTGCGCATCGCGCTCGGTACCGAGCGTGGTCACGACCAGCGCCTGCGTTTCGCCGCGTGTAAACAGTGCGGAACCGTGGGCACGCGGCAGCACGCCGGTACGGACAGTGATCGGGCGCACCGTGGTGGTGTCGCGACCGTCGATGCGACGTTCACCGGCGATGATGCGGCTACGGACGATTTTCTTTTCCAGCTTGCCGATTGCAGCCTTGACCTCATCGGCCGTGTAACCGCTGTCTTCGGTGGCGACTTTCTCGACGAGCCCGGCGCGGACGGTGTTCAGTGCGCCATAGCGTTCCAGCTTGTCGGCGATCTTGTAGGCAGCGGTAATGCTGTCCGTGCCTGCCGCGGCAACCGCATTCATCAGCGCCGTATTCTCTACCGGCGCCGACCATTCCATGGCCGGGGTGTTCACCTGCGCGGCAAATTCCTTGATGGCACTGATCACGACCTGCTGCTGATCGTGGCCGAACACCACCGAACCCAGCATGACATCTTCAGGCAGCTCCTTTGCCTCGGACTCCACCATCAGCACGGCGTGTTCGGTACCGGAGACTATCAGGTCGAGCTGCGATGACTCCATCTGCGCGGTGGTCGGATTGAGCACGTAGTTGCCGTCGATGTAACCGACGCGGGCGGCGGCGATCGGACCGGCAAACGGCAGACCGGAAATCGACATGGCGGCGGAGGCACCGATCATGGCCGGGATATCAGGATTGATCTGCGGGTCATAGGAGATGACGGTCAGGATGACCTGAACCTCGTGCGTAAAGCCCTTCGGGAACAGCGGGCGCAACGGGCGGTCCACCAGGCGACAGAGCAGCGTCTCCGTCTCGCTGGGCCGGCCTTCGCGGCGGAAGAAATTGCCGGGTATCTGGCCGGCGGCATAGCCCTTTTCCTGGTAATCAACCGTGAGCGGGAAAAAGTCGCGTCCCTCCATGGGATTCTTGTCACCAACCACGGTGGCGAGTACCTGCGTATCACCCATGCTGACAATGACCGCACTGCACTGGCGGGCAATCTCACCTGTTTCTAGCGTGACCGTCTGGTCGCCGTACTGGAAGGACTTTTTAATTACACTCACGAGTAGTTTCCTTTGATTTGGATGGTCATCGGTCGGGCGAGTTGCGCGACAGCGTCGCCGGCTAGCGGCGCAGACCCAGGTTTTCGATCAGGTCCTGGTAGCGCTTGCTGTCCTTGCCCTTGAGGTAGTCAAGCAGTTTGCGGCGCTTGTTGACCATGCGCAGCAACCCCTGGCGTGAATGATGATCAGCCTTGTGTTTCGCAAAATGGTCGGTCAGATCGGTAATGTTGGCGGTCAGCAATGCTACCTGTACTTCCGGTGAGCCGGTATCGGCCGCGCCGCGCTGGTGCGTCTTGACGATCTGTTCCTTTTTCTCGGCATTCAAAGCCATGGATAGAACTCCGTGAAATTACGATAATTTCTTCAAAATTGAGCGAGCTGCGTATTCTAACTGCCGTTGGGGCCGGCCACAAGTCATACCGGGGTGGTAGGCCGGCCGGGCGTTCCCCGTCTTCCGTCAGTCTCCCGGCCTGTCCGCCTGGACCGCAATTCTCGCCGGATGGTGCCTGTCCCGGTGAGAATTGCGGGCTAGCGACCGCCCGCCATCAGCCGGCGCGGTGCGACCCGGCCGTCGTCCAGGATCTCGCCCATGCCCATGAACTCACGGTCGCCCTCGTACAGCCGCACCCAGCCGTGTGACGGCGCCTGGGGCACCTGCACCGGCTGGCCCTGACGGATGTAGAAGGCCGCATCCCCGCTCAGGCGTACCCCCGGCCACTGGGCCAGGCCGCTTTCCACCGGCAGCAGGATGCCATCCAGCGCCGCAAAACCCTCGGCGGCGAGACCCTGCAGGGTCTCCAGGTCAAACAGGCTGCTGTCGTCGAACGGCCCGACACCGAGCCGACGCAGGCCGGCGACATGTGCCCCGCAGCCCAGCACGGCACCCAGATCCTCAACCAGGGTGCGTACATAGGTGCCCTTGGAGCAATGCACGCTGATCTCGGCGATGTCGTCGTGGAGTGACAGCAGTTCCAGGGCATGGATGGTGACGGTGCGCGGTTCGCGCACCACTTCGACGCCCAGGCGGGCCAGCTTGTAAAGCCGCTCGCCCTTGTGCTTGAGGGCCGAGTACATGGGCGGCACCTGCTCGATTTCACCCCGGAAGCCGTCCATGGCCGCGCGGATCTTCGCCCCGGTGACCGTATCCGACGGCAAGCGCTCGATAATCTCGCCCTCGGAGTCGCCGGTCGTGGTCCGTTCGCCGAGCTTGCAGAAGACGTGGTAACGCTTGTCTGCATCGAGCAGGAACCCGGATATCTTGGTCGCCTCGCCGAAGCAGACGGGCAGCAGGCCGGTCGCCAGCGGGTCGAGGCTGCCGGTATGACCTGCCTTGCGCGCCTGGTAGAGCTTCTTCACAGCCTGCAGGGCCGCGTTGGAGGTCAGCCCGGCCGGCTTGTCCAGCAACAGGATCCCGTTGACGTTGCGCAGGTTACTGCGTTTTTGATGTCTGCCCATGTAACCTCGAAGGGGCTATTACCCTGTGCTTTCTTCCAGCACCAGGCAAGCCCGGTTATACCACCATTGCAAGGAACGGCAGGTCGCGTTGATCAGGGGTTCCCTGGATGCATGTCCAGGCATCGCCTGGAACAAGCTGCTACTCCTCGCCCTTGTTGCCCTTGTCGCTGGCGATGGCCCGGTTGATCAGCGCGCTGATCCGCGCGCCCTCTTCCAGTGACCGGTCAAGGAAGAAATGCAGCTCCGGTATTACGCGCATATGCATGCTCTTGCCCAGCTTGTGACGCAGGTAACCTGCAGCATGCTTCAATACGGTCATTGATTCGGCGACCTGCGCCTCGCTGCCGAGCACCGAAACAAAGACCTTGGCATGGCCGAGGTCGCGCGAAACGCTGACCGCCGAAATGCTGATCATGCCCAGCCGCGGGTCCTTCAGTTCGTTCTGGATCAGCGCGGCAAGCTCGCGCTGGACCTGCTCGCCGACACGGTGCGTCCTGGGAAATTCTCTGGGCATGATAATTACATCAGGGACAGGCCCCGATTGCTGCATGCAACAATCGGGGTCTGTCCCCGGTCTGTTTCCGTCTGCTACAGCGTGCGCGCCACTTCGACGCGCTCGAATACCTCGATCTGGTCGCCGGCCTTGACGCTGTAGTTCTTCACCCCGATGCCGCACTCGGTACCGGCCTTGACCTCGTTGACGTCGTCCTTGAAGCGCCGCAAGGACTCGAGCTCGCCTTCGAAGATAACCACGTTGTCACGCAGCACGCGGATCGGTGAACTGCGCCGCACCACACCATCGAGCACGATACTGCCGGCGATATCGCCCAGCTTGCGCGACTTGAACACTTCCCTCACCTCGGCCAGCCCGATGATATCCTCGCGCACCTCGGGTGCCAGCATGCCGGTGGCTATCGCCTTGACGTCGTCGATCGCATTGTAGATCACGCTGTAGTACTTGAGATTGACATTGTTCTCCTCGACCAGGCGTTTCGACGAGGCATCCGCGCGGACGTTGAAGCCGATGATCATGGCGTTGGAGGCCATCGCCAGGTTCACGTCGGTCTCGTTGATGCCGCCGACGCCGGATGACACCACCTTGACCTTCACGTCCTCCGCCTCGGAAGTGATATTGGTCAGGGCCTCCCGGAGCGCCTCCGCGCTGCCCTGCACATCGGCCTTGAGCACGATATTCACGGTCGGGCGCTCTCCCTCGGCAGCCGCGGAGAACACATCTTCAATGCGGGTCGCCTGTTTGGCGAGGCGCTGGTCACGCGAGCGTTCCTGGCGCAGCTGCGCCAGCTCACGCGCCTTGCGCTCGTCGGCCACCACCATGACCTCTTCGCCGGCACCCGGTACGGCCGACAGGCCGAGTACCAGCGCCGGAATGGACGGCCCGGCCTCGTCGATCTGGCGCCCGGTTTCGTCGAACATCGCGCGTACGCGGCCGTACTCGCTACCCGTCAGTATCAGGTCACCCTTCCTCAGCACACCGTTCTGGACCAGGACTGTAGCCACGGCGCCGCGGCCCTTGTCGAGACTGGATTCGACCACGATACCGGTGGCCGGACAGTCGTACACGGCGCTCAGTTCGAGCACCTCGGCCTGCAGCAGTACCGCGTCGAGCAGGTTATCGATGCCTTCACCGGTCTTGGCCGACACCGGCACGAACATGGTGTCGCCACCCCAGTCTTCAGGCACTACCTGCAGCGCGGCCATCTCGCTCTTGACGCGCTCCGGATCGGCGCCCGGCTTGTCGATCTTGTTGACGGCGATCACCATGGGCACACCGGCCGCCTTGGCATGCTGGACGGCCTCCCTGGTTTGCGGCTTGACACCATCGTCGGCGGCAACCACCAGGATGACCACGTCGGTCACGCCGGCGCCGCGTGCGCGCATGGCGGTAAAGGCGGCATGGCCCGGGGTATCCAGGAAGCTGATCATGCCCTTGTCGGTTTCCACGTGATAGGCGCCGATGTGCTGGGTAATGCCGCCCGCCTCGCCCTCGGCGACGCGGGTACGGCGGATATAGTCGAGCAGCGATGTCTTGCCATGGTCGACATGGCCCATGATGGTGACCACAGGCGGTCGTGGCAGCCGCTCGCCGCTGACTTCCTCGATCTTCTGCTTGAGTTCCTGCTCCAGCGCATCTTCCTGCACCGGCATCGCGATGTGCCCCATTTCCTCGACCACCAGCGAGGCCGTATCCTGGTCCAGCGCCTGGTTGATGGTGGCCATAACGCCCATTCTCATCAGCGTCTTGATCACCTCGGCGGATTTCACCGACATCTTGCGGGCCAGGTCGGCCACCGAAATGCTTTCCGGGATACCGACTTCGTGCACGACCGTGGCAGTCGGCATTGCAAAACCGTGTTCGCCGGTCGATTCGATGGTGACGCGGCGCGATGTCTTGGTCTTCTTCTTGCGACGCCCGCCCTTGCCGGCAGTGACGTGCAGTTCCTTGCGGCCATACTTGGTACCGCGCTCCTCGCTGTCGCCGCGCCCGTGACGCGACTTGCGGTCCCCTTCAGCCGGTTTCTTGTGGCGTCCGTCGTCCGGCTCCGCGCGCGTGCGCGCATCGCTTGCTGCCAGCGACTGCTTGCGCGCCTCTTCCGCAGCCTGCTGCCGCGCCTCGCGCTCGGCCTGCAGGCGCTTCTCCTCGGCTGCCTTCTCTTCCTCCAGCTTGAGCTGCGCCTCCTCGCGCTGCTTGCGCTCGGCCTCGTCGCGCGCCTGTATTTCGGCTTGCTGTATTGCCTTCTCCTCGGCCTCGCGGTCGAGGCGTTCCTTCTCCTCGGCGACCAGATCGGCGCGTTTGACGTAAGTACGCTTCTTGCGCACTTCAACCGTCACGGTGCGCGCCTCGGGTCGGGCGGTGCGCAACGCACCCCGGCCCGCCGGGCCGCGCCCGGCAGGTACGGTGGCGCGCAATTCGCTCTGTGTCTTGCGCTTCAGCGAAATCTTGCTGGGGCCTGCTGCCGAAAGCGCGTCACGCTTGCCGTGGCTCTTGCGCAGGAAATCCAGCAACTGCGTCTTCTCGGTATCCGAGATGGTCGCATTCTCGTCGTTGATCTCGAGACCGGCCTCGCTCAGCTGTGTCAGCAGCCGGTCAGTGGGCACACCGACCACTTCGGCGAATTGTTTTACCGTGACATTCGTCATTGCCTGTCTTGCTCCTCGATGCTTCAGTCAGTCGCCTCTGCGGCGAACCAGGGCGCGCGCGCCGCCATGATCAGCGTACCGGCCCTTTCCTCATCCATACCTTCGATATCCATCAGCTCGTCGACTGCCTGTTCCGCCAGGTCCTCCATGGTGATCACGCCGCGCCCGGCCAGCTCGAAGGCCAGTGCCGGGTCCATGCCTTCCATGCTCAGCAAATCCTCGGCGGGCTCGGCATCGCCCAGTTTCTCTTCTTTCATGATGGCCTGTGTCAGCAGCACGTCGCGCGCACGTCCGCGCAGCTCGTTGACCATGTCTTCATCGAATTCCTCGATGGCGAGCAGTTCGCTGTTGGGTACGTAGACGATCTCCTCGATGGTGGAAAAACCTTCCTGCACCAGGATATCTGCAATCTCCTTGTCGACGTCGAGCTGCTCGACGAACAGCTGCTGCAGACGATGCGCCTCGGCCTCGCTCTTCTCTTCCGCCTGCGCCTCGTCCATCACGTTCAGTACCCAGCCGGTCAGCTGGCTGGCCAGCCGCACGTTCTGACCGGCGCGACCAATCGCCTGCGAGAGCTGGTCCTCGCTGACGGCGATGTCCATGGTGTGTGTCTCTTCGTCGACCACGATGGAAGCCACTTCTGCAGGCGACATGGCATTGATTACGAACTGGGCCGGATTGTCATCCCAAAGGATGATGTCCACGCGCTCGCCGGACAGTTCCGTTGACACAGTCTGCACGCGCGAGCCGCGCATGCCGACGCATGCGCCGACCGGATCGATGCGCGGATCATTGCTTTTCACCGCGATCTTCGCCCGCAGGCCCGGATCGCGGGCGGCGCCCAGGATCTCGATCAGGCCCTGCCCGACCTCGGGCACTTCCAGCTTGAACAGCTCGAGCAGGAAATCCGGGGCCACGCGGCTGACGAACAGTTGCGGCCCACGCTGCTCCGAGCTGACCTCGCGCAGGTAGCCGCGCAGACGATCGCCCGGCCGCACGGCCTCGCGCGGAATCATTTCCTCGCGCAGGATGATGGCCTCGGCATTGCTGCCCAGGTCCATGTAGACATTGCCGCGTTCGACACGCTTGACGATACCGGTCACCAGTTCGCCCACGCGGTGCCTGTAGGCCTCAACCACCACGGCGCGTTCCGCCTCGCGCACCTTCTGCACGATCACCTGCTTGGCGGTCTGGGCGCCGATACGGCCGAACTCGATATTGTCCATCGGTTCCTCGATCCAGGAACCGTGTTCCAGCGACGGGTCCATTTCCTTGGCGGCTGCCAGGGTGAACTGGCGCTCCGGCGC
>JBATJF010000141.1:0-2822 GCA_049668345.1 Gammaproteobacteria bacterium | reverse complement strand
GATCAGGATACCGGCCAGCAGCAGGGCCGCGGTGGTAAGCCACGGTTTCCACACGCGTGACCAGTCGCCCGACCGGCTGTAGGCGCCCTGCAGCAGGTTGATCGAACGGCTGTCCAGTCCCTGCGCGAAAATGACCAGTGGGTCGTCGCTGTAGTATTCCTCGATGACCTCACCCGGGTAGTTATCGACCACCGGCGGCTGGATATCCGGACGCACGATCAGGCGTACCGGCACGGCAACCTCGTCCTGCTGCATGGCAAGCATGGTATCGAGGTTCTCGCCATCGACGGCGAAACCGCTGGCCGGGCCGTTCCGGACCAGCACGATGTCATCGATGACGAACGCGCTGATTTCGTTCTCGACCAGCGGTACCGCCAGCACCTCGGGGACCACCTGCTGGACGTCCATCGCGGTGGTGTCGAGCGCGGCGATCAGCCGGTCCATGTATCCGCGGTTAATGACGGCCACTGGCCAGTTGCCATCCGCGCCGGCCTCGCCCAGCGCGAAGTGCAGCTGCTCGACCTCGTCGGACACCTGTTCTTCGAGTGCATAGGGGACGGCACGCAACAGTTTCTGCCGGTTGCGTCCGGGGATGTGCACTTTAGTCAGCAGGCAGTCGACGCCGGGCACCAGCACGACCACACGCAGGCCCTCCGCCTCTTGCGCAGCGTCCGCAATCGGTCCGGCCTGTATGCCACTCTGCGGGATGCCGTTGACGTCCATCCGCAGCCAGCGCCAGCTGTCGCCGGTAATGGAATCCGCTCTCAGCAGCAGTGTGTCACGCATTCACGGCCCTTTCGTCCATTGTGGCGGGTATCCTAGCAGAAAAGTGCGGAAAAATACGGGATAACATTGCAGAAACATTGCGTTAACCGGCCGGCTGGACAACCGCCGTCAAGCGCGTGCGTGACACCACCCGCAGGTCCTTGCCGTCGCGTTCCAGTACGCTTTCCAGCTGCGCCTTGCCGACCCCCACGCTGACGTCCGTCAGCACCAGAAACCATTTGCTTTCAACATCCACGCGGTTGTATATCGTCAGGCCGGCAAACGCGTCATGGGCCAGGAAAGCCGCCTTGTCAGCGAACGGTTCCTGCTCGCGGTCGGCCAGCAACGTTTCCACGCCCTGCGCGGTCAGGTTTTCGTCCAGCGCCAGCAATACCACGGCCGTGGCCGTGTTGATATTGATCGTCGTCTCGTCAGGCAGCGCGGTAATGTACGGCAACAGCACCTGCATCACCTCGTCGGTAAAACCCAGCACCAGGCGCAGTTCGCTGATCGAGACGAGCCGGCGGTTCGCGGCACGGTAGGGCGGGTCCGCGAGCAGGTAGGTGTCGTCCTCGGCGCCGCCCGGAAACGTGGCGTTGATATCGGCATCGATCCAGTCCAGCAGCGTGGTGGCAAGCTCCGGGTCGAGCTCCAGCACGTTCAGCAGTCGTTTGAAATAGTCGATGCTGTCGGTGTCGGGTTTGCCGTCCGCGCCCACGAGGTTGTTAACATTGAAGCGGCCCTGCAGGTCGCTCACCTTGCCGCTGACGAAACCGCCCTCGACGGGAATCGGCGGCAACGCGGTGGCCCAGTCCTCGTCCAGCGCATCATAGGTGCTGTCATTCGCGTCACGGCGCAGGATCACCTGTGCCCAGCTCTCCGCCGCCAGCGCATAGGCGTAGGACTGTTCGCCGTGCACCAGGTTGGCGGTGCGGCGCACGTCGACGTGCAGTCGTGTCGCCATCGCCACGGCGGCCACGGTTGCCAGCGCGACCACCAGCAGGGCGGTGACCAGCGCCACACCCTGTTGCGGCGTATCGCCCTTGCCGTGGCGGATGTGCATCACTCGGGCATCCTGAACAACCAGACCAGCCTGCCATACTGCTTGTGCTCGAGGCTGATTTCAACGGCCTTCGGCAGCAATACCGGCGTGATTCCGGGCAGCGCTGCCGCGGGAGCATTGTCGGCGACGCCGCTCCAGCTGGTTTTCCATTCATCCGCGTCGAGGTAGCGCACGTCCATCTGCGTGATCTCGTCCGTGAGCGACTGTTTGACCGGCAGACTGTCCTGGGCACGATCGAGCACCGACCAGGTGTAGCGAACCAGCTGTTCGTCCTCGAAGGCATAGGCCACCCGCTGCAGCGTGCTGCGCGCATGGCCAAGCGGGTTGCGCCAGCCGCCGCGGGTCAACTGCAGCACCTCGGCCCCCGACAGCGGCGGCAGTTCCGCGCCATACTCGTCACGTACCGGGCGCGGCACCACCTGCTCGATATCGCGCTGCATGAGCAGGTAGATTTTCTGCACCCGGCCCAGCCGGTCCGCCTCCTGTTCGGTCGCCGCACTCTGTTCCAGCACACTGCGCAGGCCGCTGTAGGACATCACCGACAGCAGGCCGAAGATCGCCAGCGCCACCAGCAACTCCAGCAGGGTGAAGCCGGCAACACCGGCGATGCGTCCGCGCACCATGCTCATTGCGGTTGCACGAGGAAACCACTCAGGGTCGTGAGCGGCTCCGTGCTGTCGCTGTCCGCCGGCGTCACCTCGACATCCAGGCGCCGCAATTCCGCCTCCTCCGTCTGCGAGGTACGCGCCAGCCAGCGCCATTCCCGCTTGCCCATTTCCATGGTGCCCTTCTGCTCGCCGATCGAGGGCCAGTCCTTGCGCACCTGGAATTCCGCCAGCACATTGCGCGCCACCCAGGACGCCAGGGTGCGATCGCGCAGGTGTGACTGGCCGGCCGTATAATCAGTGGCGGCCTTGATGATCGCGCTCATCGCGAGCGCCAGCACCGCCAGTGCGACGAGGATCTCGAGCAGGGTAAAGCCGTGCTGGCCGCG
>JBATJF010000140.1:0-7196 GCA_049668345.1 Gammaproteobacteria bacterium | reverse complement strand
GTACACAACAGACAATCCGCTGAACCCGGGTAACGCAACCGGCTTCCTGTTGGCCTGCGCCTACCCCGACCGTATTGCCCACGGTAAACCTGACCGCCGGAACCACTACCTGCTAAGCAATGGTCGTACCGCCACACTCGCTCAGGGCGATGCACTGGGTAATTGTGAATGGCTGGCAGTGGCCGAACTGGGCGGCACGATGAACAGGGACGGCAAAGGGAGTAATGACCGGATATTTTCAGCCTGCCCACTGGATCCTGCGCTGTTTGATGATCAACTCAGTGGATTAATCCACGAACAGGACACCCTGCACTGGGACGAACAAACCGATCGCCTTGTTGCCGAACATATTCGCACTATCGGAAAACTGGTCATCCATCGACAGCGGATTGAAAAGATCCCGGTCGAGGCCAGGCGTGATGCACTGATTGAACTCCTTAAAAAACGTGGCTTGAACCTGCTGCCCTGGAATCCCTCAATCCGTCAATGGCAGTCGCGGGTGATGTTATTGAACAGGCTGGGGCTGGAGTTGTGGCCCGATGTCTCGGACCAATACTTGCTGGAGACTATTGAAACCTGGCTGGCCCCATTCCTGGATCCCGTCAGCAAGCTCAGTGACTTCCAGCGACTCGATCTGCAAAGCATACTGTCGGGCTTGCTACCCTGGCCTTTGCCAAAGCAGCTAGAGGAACTGGCGCCCAGCACAATGAGGGTACCTTCGGGCTCCAGCATCAAAATCGACTACACACAATCGCCCCCGGTCCTTGGCGTCAAGCTACAGGAAATGTTTGGTTGCCTGGATACGCCCACCATCGCCAACGGCAAGGTCAAACTCATGCTACACCTGCTCTCCCCCGCCCAACGCCCACTGCAAGTCACCCGGGATTTGGCCGGATTCTGGAAGAGCAGTTATGGTGAGGTGAAAAAAGATATGAAGGGACGCTATCCCAGGCATCCCTGGCCGGACAATCCGGAGCAGGCATTGCCGACGAAATATACCAAGCGGCGTTCGTGAGGAATTTCCGAAGCTTTTTTATCGACGCTACTGTTCAACAACCGGAACCGAGCGCCGACGGTGTAATGTGGGGGATCATTCTGGATGTCGAGCCGAGCCCGGCCAATCGAACACAGGAGGTTGAGATTACCAAGGCCATGATGTGTCTTCGTCGTCCTGCAGACACCCCGCCCAACGACTTCTGTCCCCGAACCCGGGCGACGTTGTCCGCGAACCGATCGGGACGATAGCCAGGAATACCCGGGTGGGGCGCTGCCGTTAGTGCAAGGCTCTTTCAAGAATAAGAATCGCCGGCGGGATTATCGCCGCGATAAAGATCAGTGCGCCGCAGATGGAAGAATATATTGTCCGAATCATGGAAATGCCCCCCATTTCTGGATACTTACCGCAGGGCCATCCCGCCTCGTCCTTGAGTTAGTTTGGTCGGTCTCCCCATCTTCGATCAACAGGGCGTTTAGGTATAGGTATAGAGGAGTGAGATCGAATTGCATAGTGAAATAATTCTGACGGCAGCAGGCAGGAGCGAGTGCGGCCCCGACTCTGTGGCGAACTTATTCTTTATAACAAACACGGTCAGGTAATTCCCTTGTTCCATCCTTACCGCAAACAAGGTATTGTGCGGCACAAATAAAATACCGGGGGGTGGAATGTATACACAAAGAGAGAAGGAAAGGCGTAGCTTCGTCGGTAAGACTGTATTTCCTCTAATAGCGAAAGGGGGCTATCTGGTAGAAACGGATCGTCGCAGTGTCCCTGATCGAAGGCTGTGCGGTATTTATCTGGAACTTACTGACACAGTGGATCAGAAGTACTCTGCGTACTTCACCAACTCGGTATCTCAGCCTCAGTCAAAGAAAACTGCTTGATCTGAATTATTTTGGACGCTCCCGGAATGCGCCATCCGTGCACCCCGCAATGAGATGCACCATGGGACGATGCATCTCCTGGCCCCGAAGCCATAAAGCCATGATTTTATGGGAAGTGGTGGCATGCCAGGACCCGAACCTGGTGACCTCGGACGGGGAAGACTGCACCCGGACCCGAGTCTAGCCCTTCCTATCGAGGTCTCCCGGCGGCCAATGTAACGGGGAAATCTTTCACATGTCCTGGAGCACCCGGGCAGAGGAAGGGCCAGGGGAAACACCTATACTCATACAACGGTTGGATGTTGGCCTGATCTCTAATTATGTGAAAATTGGAATCGCCTCCACTATAGTTACCAGAACATCAGCATGTGTTTTCCAACTCTCGAGGGAGTACTCGGTCTAAAGGGGGCAGACATGAACACAACTCGAATCAAATTCTTAATAAATGTGGCACTCATCGGCGGAACAATGACGCTTGGGGCAAGTGCTCAGGCCTATTGGGGAGGCCCTTGGGGAGGCCCATGGGGAGGTCCATCGGGAGGTCCATGGGGAGGAGGTCCTTGGCATGGACCCGGCTATCCTTCCAGGGGCTATGACCTGGCTCGCGACCGGACGCACGAGCGCCAGAGAGAAATGCACGACCACAAAGCTGCCATGCAGTCCGTGGCACGCATGCTGTCCGGGCAGCGCACCTTCGATCGCGCGGAAGCAGTTGACCTTGTACGAGAGATCGAGTCGAGTGCCGGCGAAAATCTCACACGGTTGTTCAAATCCGGCGACTCGCGAAGGAGCCCGCTTTCCAGAGCGAGAGTCGATGACATGGAGACATTCAAAGCCAATGCAGAGGCCCTGAAAGAGGCGGCCGGCGAACTGGCCGACGAACTTGAAAAGGAGCCGCGTGCCGAAGACATCAGGACCGGCCAGGCTATGTTACCGGGCCGGGACCGTTCAATGCACCGGGGTATGGGTGACCGCTATAGCCGTGGGAGAAGCGAGGGCGGAGCCGTTACAACAGAAGTATACGGCGCTTTCACCAAACTTCTGGGGACCTGCAACGGCTGCCATGAGAATTTCCGCATACCCCGGCGTTAGTACAAACAGTCGAAAGAACAGCCCCGCCGACATGGCGGGGTTTTTATTGATGCGCCCGTCCGGATCGGACAGGACTCGTTACCGGAACCGCTGTCGTTCTGCATGGCTTAGTACCTTGCGCTGCAGGCTGGTTGGTGGAGCAGCCTCACAGCACCGTCCATGCATCTCGCCATGCCACACCAGGGGACTATGCATCCCCTGGTCTCAACTCCATAAGGCCATGATTTTATGGAAAGTGGTGGGCCCGCCAGGACTCGAACCTGGGACCAAGGGATTATGAGTCCCCTGCTCTAACCAACTGAGCTACAGGCCCTGCAACAGACGGTGTGAAAAACGCCGTGGCCGGTTTGGCCACGGCGTTTGTTATTACTCGGCTTCCAGGAAGCTGCGCAGCGGTTCCGAACGGGTCGGGTGGCGCAGTTTGCGCAGTGCCTTTGCCTCGATCTGGCGAATGCGTTCACGCGTGACGTCGAACTGCTTGCCGACTTCCTCGAGCGTGTGGTCGGTATTCATGTCGATACCGAAGCGCATGCGCAGTACCTTGGCTTCACGCGGGGTCAGTCCGGACAGCACGTACTGGGTCGCTTCCCTCAGACCTTCCATCGAGGCCGCGTCGATCGGCGAGTCGATGTTCTGGTCCTCGATGAAATCGCCCAGATGCGAATCCTCGTCATCACCGATCGGGGTTTCCATCGAGATCGGCTCCTTGGCAATCTTCAGCACCTTGCGGATCTTGTCTTCCGGCATGTCCATACGCTCGGCAAGTTCCTCGGGCGTCGGCTCGCGGCCGATCTCCTGGAGCATCTGGCGCGAGATGCGGTTGAGCTTGTTGATGGTCTCGATCATGTGCACCGGTATACGGATGGTGCGTGCCTGGTCTGCAATGGAGCGCGTGATGGCCTGGCGAATCCACCACGTGGCATAGGTCGAGAATTTGTAGCCGCGACGGTATTCGAACTTGTCGACGGCCTTCATCAGGCCGATGTTGCCTTCCTGGATGAGGTCGAGGAACTGCAGGCCGCGATTGGTGTACTTCTTGGCAATCGAGATCACCAGGCGCAGGTTGGCCTCCACCATTTCCTTCTTGGCGCGGCGTGCCTTCGCCTCGCCGATCGATACCAGGCGGTTGATCTCCTTGATCTCGGCAATCGCCAGGTGCGTACCGGTTTGCAGGGCGACCAGCTTGTTCTGGTGCCGGACGATTTCATCCCTTACCTGGGCAAGTGCGGCGGAATACTTGTTGCCGGCCTTTATCTGCGCATCGGCCCAGCCAAGATCGGTCTCGTTGTTCGGAAACGAGGTGATAAATTCCTTGCGCGGCATGCCGGCGCGGGTGACACAGGCATCCATGATGTTGCGTTCATGGGTGCGTATCCTGGCAATGGCATTGCGCAGGTTCGTGGTCAGGATCTCGATGATGCGCGGCACCAGTTTCAGCTGCAGAACCTGCTCGGTGAGTTGCTCGCGCAGCTTTTTGATGCGAGCGGCATTCTTGCCGCCCTTTTCCATGGCAGTGATCAGCTGCTGGTAGGTCTTGCCCAGTTCGGTGAATTGCAGGCGCGCTTCCTCGGGATCCGGGCCGGTATCCGGCGGGGTATCGCTGGAACTGTCGTCATCGTCGTCGCTGTCGCTGTCGCTGTCGTCATCGTCGCTGCTGCCGGCGCTTGCAGTTACGCTATCATTGTCCGTGCTGGCCTGCGTGCCATTGTTTTCCTCATCAGCCGCGTTCGGATCGACGAAGCCGGAAATCAGGTCGTTCAGGCGCATCTCGCCGGCTTCCACGCGTTCGTAACCGCGCAGCAGCGTCGCCGCGGATTCCGGGTAGGCGGCCAGGGCGTGCAGCACCTGACTGAGGCCGTCCTCGATGCGCTTGGCAATCACAATCTCGCCCTCGCGCGTCAGCAGTTCGACCGTGCCCATCTCGCGCATGTACATGCGTACGGGGTCGGTGGTCCTGCCGAACTCGCTGTCCACGGTGACCAGGTTGGCGGCGGCCTCTTCGACCGCGTCATCATCGGCGGTATTCTTGGTGCTGGCCAGCAACAGGGAATCGGTGTCCGGCGCAACTTCGTGCACCAGGATGCCCATGTCATTGATCATGCCGATGATGTCTTCGATCTGCTGCGGGTCGACGATTTCGTCGGGCAGGTGATCGTTGACCTCGGCATAGGTCAGGAAACCCTGGTCCTTGCCTTTTTCGATCAGCAGTTTGAGACGTGATTGTTGGTCTTTGTCCATATCGGTCCGCAGGCACAGCCGTGCCCAGTGTCAAAGTCAGTCAAGGGGGCGAAAATTAATCAGGCAGTATAGAACAGTATGTGGGGGGCGGGAAAGCGGAATCCAAGTACAACCGGGTCGCCGCGGCCTGTCAATCTGTCTACCGAACCTCCTGAAGCATCGTCTGTAATTTCCAGTACTCTTTCCGCTCCTGTTCTGTAAGTTTATGTAATTTATCCTTTTTGTCCAGGGCCTCGATGCGTTGTTCAAGGTGCAGACGCTGAATCTGCTGCAAGCAGCGTCGTAAATCTGGCAGCAGGTCCAGGTCATGGCTGACCGGTGACCACTGGGCCAGTCGGGCCAGGTGGCGGACCTCGTCGCGCCCGCGCCAGTGCTCCAGTATGGCACCTGTGCTTGCTAACGGCTCTCGCTGCAGCAATTGCAGCAATTCTCTCAGAAGTGCGACACCCGGCACGTCGAGGGGTTCCTGGAAAGGCAGCTCTGTGACCTGCTGCGCAAGCGCCGGCTGGTAGAGCAGGATGGAGATGGCATCGCGGACCGGGCTACGTCCGCCGCTGGTACCGGTCTTGCGGGTCGGTGGTGGCGTATTTTCCCTTGTTTCCCGGGGTAATTCGAGGCGGCCGGCCAGCGCCGCGGGCGAGGTGCCCGCGAGCTCGGCGAGACGCTCGGTCATGAGCTGACGGAACATACCATCAGGCAATGTTGCCAGCAGCGGCCTGGCGGCGGCGACCAGTCGTGCACGACCATCGATACTGCCGAGATCCAGCTGTGCGGACAGGCGTTCGAAGAAAAAGTGCGACAGGTGGGTGGCCGAGGCAATGCGCTGTTCGAAGCCGTCCTTGCCGGTCTTGCGTACCAGCGTATCCGGATCTTCGCCCTCGGGCAGGAACAGGAAACGCGCTTCGCGCCCATCGGTCAGCACGGGCAGGGCGTTCTCGAGTGCGCGCCAGGCGGCCTCGCGTCCGGCGCGGTCGCCGTCGAAGCAGAACACCACTTCCGGCACCGTGCGGTACAACTGCTCGAGGTGTTCGCGTGTGGTGGCAGTGCCGAGCGTGGCCACGGCATAGTTGATATCGAACTGCGCCAGTGCCACCACATCCATGTAGCCCTCGACGACCAGGATACGTTCCAGCTTGCGCACCGCCTTGCGCGCCTCGAACAGGCCATACAGCTCCTGGCCCTTGTGGAACACGGCCGACTCCGGGCTGTTCATGTATTTCGGCGTACTGTTGTCGAGCACGCGACCGCCGAAGGCGATGGTGCGGCCGCGCCGGTCATGAATAGGGAACATCACGCGGTCGCGGAAGCGGTCATAGGCGCCCGTACCGTCATCGCGCCTGACCGTCAGGCCAAGATCCAGCAGCAGCTTGCGGGTGGCGCTGTCGGCATTCAGCGCACGCGCCAGGTTTTCCCAGCCGGCTGGTGCGAAGCCGATGTGAAAGCGCGCCGCGACCTCGCCGGTGAGCCCGCGCTGTTTCAGGTATTCGACCACGCGGCCGGCCTGCTCGTGCGTGCGCAGTTGCTCCTGGTACCAGGCCGACACGCGTTCCAGCAGCATGTACAGGGGTTGCGTCGAATCGGTGCGAACGTTTTCGCTGCCGGCCTCGCGCGGCACCTCCAGCCCGGCCTGGTGTGCAAGCTCCTCGATGGCCTCTACGAATTCCATGTGCTCGTAGTCCATCAAAAAGGTGATGGCGGTACCGTGCTGGCCACAGCCGAAGCAGTGGTAGAACTGTTTCACCTGGCTGACGGTGAACGACGGGGTCTTCTCGCTGTGGAACGGGCAGCAGGCCTTGTACTCGCGACCGGCTTTTTTCAGCGGCACGCGCGAGTCGATGACATCGACGATGTCGATGCGTGCGAGCAGTTCATCGATGAACGATTGCGGGATACGGCCGGCCATGCTGCTAGGTTAGAAGGGATATCAGGGAAAGGGAAGCTGTTAAAGGTCACGCCAGGCCGCCAAGGCGCAAAGCATGGCCGCA
>JBATJF010000139.1:0-5935 GCA_049668345.1 Gammaproteobacteria bacterium | reverse complement strand
CGCAGTTCGACTTCATCGACCTGCCGGACCGCTTCTGCACCGGCTCCAGCATCATGCCGCAGAAGAAGAATCCCGATGTGCCGGAACTGGTGCGTGGCAAGAGCGGGCGCGTCACCGGCCACCTGGTCAGCCTGCTGATGCTGATGAAGAGCCAGCCGCTCGCCTACAACAAGGACAACCAGGAAGACAAGGAGCCGCTGTTCGATACCGTGGACACACTGGCCGGCTCGCTGCGCGTATTCGGCGACATGATGCCGGCGCTCGTGGTCAGGCGCGACAACATGGCCACGGCTGCGCGCCGCGGCTTCGCCACGGCCACCGACCTGGCGGACTACCTGGTGCGCAAGGGCATCGCCTTCCGCGACGCGCACGAAATCGTCGGCCGCGCCGTGCGCCACGGCATCGATACCGGCAAGGACCTGGGTGCAATGACACTGGAGGAACTGCAGCGCTTTTCACATGTCATCGAGGACGACGTGTTCACCGTACTGACCCTGGCAGGGTCCATGGCGGCACGCAATCACCACGGCGGCACCGCACCACAGCAGGTACGCAGCGCCATCGCGGCCGCACGGCAGCGTCTCGCGCAATACTGAATGGCGACTGGATCGACCCACCCGCTGCCGACACATCACCATCATCACGCATCCAGCACACAACTCCTATGAAAGACTTACCGCTATCTGAAGCCCTTGCACTGCTGGACCACTGTCCCCTGGCGATGCTCCTCGAGGAACAGGGACGGATCGGCTATTTCAACCGGGCCTTCGCCGACCTGCTGGGCGCGGCCGCCGACGGCCTGGTCCGCGGCGCTGCACCGGATGCGCTGATCGCGCCGCTGCTGGCGGAAAATGCGCTGATCAACTGGATCATGCCGGATGGCGCTGAACACTGGCTCGCGATAGAAAGTGTCGTCATCAGCGACCGGCCGGGGGTTGTAGCGCACTTCTACCAGGACCGCACCGAACGTCTGCGACTGAAGCGGGAACGCGATGAGCTGGCCGGCCAGCTCGAACGGCAGTCCATGCGCGACGCAACCCTGCCCGGCCTGCTGAGTCACTACGGTCTGCAGGTAACGCTGGAACCCATGGTGTCACGCTGCCGCCGCTATAACCACCCGCTGACGGTGGTCACCATGGGCCTTGACACCAGGCCGGCGGATGCTCGCGAACGCGCGCTGGCGCAGGTCGCACACCTGCTCAAGGACCAGACACGCTGGGCCGACCTGATCGGCTGCAATCCCGGCCATGAGTTCATCCTGGTGCTGCAGGAGACCAGCCAGGACGCGGCGCTGCAACTGGTGGAAAAACTCTCGGACCAGGTGGCCGGCTTGAGCGATGCCCTCGGCGCCAGCCTGCATACCTGTTTCGGCATCACCCAGTGCCAGAAGCATGATGACGCGGAAGCCATGCTGGAGCGTGCCGAAGGGGCGCTGACGGAAGCGCGCAACAACGAGAGCGGCCGCTCAATCGCGGTGTGAAACCGGCGCCAGCACGCGAGACAGCCACGCACTGATCACCGCCACCTCCTCGGCACATACCGCGTGCTGCATCGGCCAGGTATGCCAGTCGACCGCGTACCCCTGCCGCACGAGATAATCACGCGAGGCCAGCGCCAGCGGCACCGGCACGACCGGGTCGAATGTGCCATGCATCATCATGATCGGTACGGCACGATTCGCCACCGCCGCCTCGGTCGCCAGCGCAGCGCGCAGCGGCAGGTAGGTCGACAGTGCCAGGATGCCGGCCAGCGGCTGCGGGTAGCGCAGCCCGGTGTGCAGCACGATCGCCCCGCCCTGCGAGAAGCCCGCCAGTACGATCCTTCGTGACGGGATGCCCGCATCGATCTCCCTCTCGATCAGCGCCTGCAGCTGCTGCTGCGACTGGCGGATGCCCGCGGCGTCCTCGCGTGCTCCGATGCCGGGCGCCTCGATATCGTACCAGGCCGGCATGCGCATGCCGGCGTTGATGGTAACCGGGCGTACCGGCGCATGCGGCAGTACGACGCGCACGCCGAGCTGCTCGACGATACCGAGGTGCGGGATCAGTGCTTCGAAATCATGGCCGTCGGCACCGAGCCCGTGCAACCAGATGACGCAGCCGGTCGGGGCACCGGGCGGATCGATTTCGACCGCATCGAGCAGGGGCATTGTCATGCCGGCAAGTATGCACGAGAAGGCGCAGAATATTCACCCGGGGCTGGCGCGACCGGGGCCGTTCGCACATTGGGTTTGACAGGGTGTCCACGTATACTGGCGCCAGACCCAACCGGACCCGTGCCATGTACCTCCGATACCTCAAGCTGCTGCCCCTGCTGCTGTGCCTGTCCGCCTGCGGCCAGACCGGCTCGCTCTATCTGCCGGAAAAGACAGCGCCACCCGTAAAGAACACGCTACCACCGCCGCAGGACGAGCAGGCACCGGAGCCACCGGAATAGCATGGATCATTTCCGTTTTCACGGCGGCCGCCTGCACGCCGAGCAGGTCGCCCTTGACGATATCGCGGTGCGCTGTGGTACGCCCTGCTACGTCTACTCGCGCGCCACCCTGGAACGCCACTGGCACGTATTCGATAATGCGCTGGCCGCGCTCCCGCACCTGGTCTGCTATGCCGTCAAGGCAAATTCCAACCTCGCCGTACTGCAGACGCTCGCCCGGCTCGGCTCGGGCTTCGATATCGTCTCGGGTGGCGAGCTGCAGCGCGTACTCACCGCCGGCGGCGATCCCGGACGGGTCGTGTTTTCCGGTGTCGGCAAGCGCACCGATGAAATGCGCCTGGCACTGGAGGCCGGCATCCGCTGTTTCAATGTCGAATCCGAAACCGAGCTGGAACGCCTCAACGAGGTCGCCGCCGGGTGCGGCAGGACGGCACCGGTCTCGCTGCGCGTCAATCCCGATGTCGATGCGAAAACGCACCCCTACATCTCCACCGGCCTGCGCGACAACAAGTTCGGCATTGCGGTGGACGCGGCACTGGATGCCTACCGCGCTGCGGCCAGGCTGCCGCACCTGCGCATCACCGGCATCGACTGCCATATCGGGTCGCAGCTGCAGGACGTGGCACCGTTCGTCGATGCGCTGGATCGCGTCCTCGTACTGGTCGACCGCCTGCACGAGGCGGGCATACGGCTGGCGCACATCGACCTCGGCGGCGGACTGGGCATTCCCTACCGGCCTGCCGATGCCATGCCTTCGCCGGTCGCCTACGTCGAGGCGCTCATGACGCGGCTCGCCGGGCGCACGCAGGAAATCCTGCTGGAACCGGGTCGTGCCATCGCCGGGAATGCCGGCATACTGCTCACGCGCGTCGAATACCTCAAGCACACCGCGCACCGCAACTTCGCCATCATCGATGCCGCGATGAACGATCTGGCACGTCCCGCACTGTACAACGCCTGGCACGAGATCGTACCGGTTCAGCCGCGCACCGGCACGGCCATGGCCTACGACATCGTCGGCCCCGTCTGCGAGACCGGTGACTTCCTGGGTAAACAGCGCGTGTTCAATCTCGCCACCGGCGACCTGCTGGCGATCCGCTCGGCCGGCGCCTACGGCTTCACCATGAGCTCGAACTACAACACGCGACCACGTGCGGCGGAAGTCATGGTCGACGGCGCGCAGTTGCACGTGGTGCGCGAACGCGAAAACGTCGCCGACCTCTACCGCGGCGAGCACCTGCTGCCGGAGTGACATCCGGTCACGTGCAAAGACGTAAAGACAACTCCTCGCGCAGAGACGCAGAGAAAATCTATTGCTGCCGGCGAAACGAGGAAGAAATTCAAGGCGGAAAGTAACAAGCCCGCAAACCGGTACTGTATAACATCAATCCCGTTTGAATTGGTTTTTCTCTGCGAACTCTGCGTCTCTGCGCGAGGCGATTTTTTAATTTTCCCGGCGCCCTGGCGAGTTTGCGCGGGATATTTGTCAAAAACCATGGCACGATTAAAACATGACCCTCGAATTCACCAAGATGCACGGGCTGGGCAACGATTTCATCGTCATCGATGCCATTCGCCAGCCGGTCGATCTGGACGCGGAACAGGTGCGCCGGCTGGCGGACCGGCATTTCGGCATCGGCTGCGACCAGCTGCTGCTGGTCGAGTCGGCCGGTTCGGCGGAGGCCGATTTCCGCTACCGCATCTTCAATGCCGACGGCGGCGAGGTTGCGCAATGCGGCAACGGCGCGCGCTGCTTCATGCAGTTCGTGCACGAGCACGGACTGAGCGACAAGCAGCGGATCCGGGTCGAAACCCTGAATGGCGTGCTGGAACTGGTGCGCGACCCGGACGGCCTGGTCACCGTGAATATGGGCGTGCCGCGCCTGGCACCGGCGGAGATCCCGTTCGCCGCGGCATCGCAGGCCGCCCGCTATACGCTGGAGGTGGATGGACGGCCGTATGAAATCGGTGCGCTGTCCATGGGCAATCCGCATGCCGTGCTGCTCGTGGCTGACATCGCCACGGCACCGGTCGCCACCCTCGGCCCGCTGATCGAGCGTCATCCCCGCTTCCCGGAACGCGTCAATGCCGGCTTCATGCAGATCATGGACGATGCAACCGTGCGCGTGCGCGTCTATGAACGCGGCGCCGGCGAAACGCTGGCCTGTGGCAGCGGCGCCTGCGCGGCGGTGGTGGCGGGCCGGCTCTGGGGCGAGCTGGACGAAACGGTAAAAGTGGTCCTGAAGGGGGGCGAACTTGTGGTAAGCTGGGCCGGTCAGGGTCACCCGGTCATGATGACCGGACCCGCCACGACCGTCTACCAGGGGCGCATCGAGCTATGACGACATCGCAGCAGAGCCGGCCGGCGGCAGAGCCACTGGACGAAAAATCCGTCGCCGACTACCTGCGCGACAACCCCGAATTCTTCCAGAACAACACCAGCCTGCTGGCGAGCCTGGAAATCCCGCACAGCTGCGGCCCGGCGGTCTCGCTGGTCGAGCACCAGGTGAAGGTGCTGCGCGACCAGAACAGCCAGTTGAAACGCAAACTGATGGACCTGGTCCAGGTAGCACGGGACAACAACCGCCTCAACGAGCGCATGCACCAGTTGACGCTGGACCTGATCGGCGCGAATTCCCTGGAGACCCTGCTCGATACGCTGCGGGAAAACCTGCTCGGCGAGTTCAAGGCCGACACCGTCACGCTGCGCATCATCGGCCTGAGCGACCTGCAGGCGCGCGAATGCGATGTCGATATCTTCAACCCGGACAACGCCGAGCTGGGGCACTTCGAGACCTTCCTGAAGACCGCGCGACCGCAATGCGGCCGCTTCAAGAAGGAACAGCTCCAGTACCTGTTCGGCGACCAGGCCGAGGCCATCGAGTCCGCCGCGCTGGTGCCGCTGGGCCAGAAGTGCGGTTTTGGCCTGCTCGCCATCGGCAGCCAGGAAGCCAGTCACTTCCACCCCGGCATGGGCACGCTGTTCCTGACCCACCTGGGCGAACTGCTCGGCACCCTGCTCGCCCTGCATACCAAGAAAATCGGCATTATGACACCCACCGGACCCGGTGCCTGAAACAGGCATCACCGACCGGCACACCGGCACGTGAGCGCTGACAGCGCCGACTGGATCACGCGCTTCCTGCATCACCTGCAGACCGAACGCCGGCTGTCGGCGAACACCTCGAAACACTATCAGCGCGACCTGCAGGAATTGCAGGCCTGGTGCCGCGACAACGGCATCGACGGCTGGCGCCGGCTCGACACCCGCCAGGTGCGGCAGTACGCCGCCCAGGCGCACCGGCGCGGGCTGGGCGGCCGCAGCATCCAGCGCCGGCTGTCGGCCCTGCGTACCTTCTACAATTACCTGCTGCGCGAAGGTGCCGTGCAACTGAATCCCGGCCTGGATGTGCAGGCGCCGCGCGCGCCACGTCACCTGCCCGACACCCTGAACGTGGATGACATTGACCGGCTGCTGCGCGGTCGCAGTGAGGACCCG
>JBATJF010000138.1:0-2562 GCA_049668345.1 Gammaproteobacteria bacterium | reverse complement strand
CGCAGTTCGCCGGACAGGGCCAGTTCGCCGGCGAATTCATACCGGTCCAGTTCATCCCTCGGTATCTGGCCGGACGCGGCCAGGATGCCCAGCGCGATCGGCAGGTCGAAGCGCCCGCCTTCCTTGGGCAGGTCGGCCGGTGCGAGATTGATGGTGATGCGCCGCGCGGGAAATTCGAAGCAGGCATTGAGCAAGGCGCCGCGTACGCGGTCCTTGCTTTCCTTGACCGCGGTTTCCGGCAGACCGACGATGGATAGCGACGGCAGTCCGTTCGACAGGTGCACTTCCACGGTGACCAGCGGGGCATCCATGCCCAGCCGGGCGCGGCTGTAGACGACAGCAAGCGACATAGGTAGATTCCTGGCCGTGGAGTGGCAGGATAGGTCGCCATGCTTTGTCGGTATAGCTTGTTTTCGGTGGTCTGTTGTCAGACGGTGCCAACTGTGATTGTAGGCAAGTGCATTGGCATGTGTCTGGAGGATTGCGGGTGCGCTGATCACATCCATTCCGTTGATGCGGTTCGCAAGCTCACCGCATCCTGCGTAACTACGTAACCATTGAAGCTAGGGCTGCTCGCATAGCAGTTCCATGTCGATCACTGGCAGCGCTGCGTGGCAGCTTTCGATGGTGGGCATGTAATTCTTATTCAGCTCGCCGGCTTCGTCGCAATCGCGCAGCAGGGTCAGCTTCTTGCACAGCACCCATTCCTGCTGTTCAGGCAGAAGCGCCAGGCTGGTGGTGACGGCGCCGGCCTGGACGGGCGGGAAGGTTGCGGTGGTGCCCGGGTTGGGGCGCTGCACCGGGTTGCTGGCGCCCGGTTGTACCGTCAGCACATGCGAGGTCATGTTCTTCACCTTGCGCGCCTTGACCCGGTTCGCCGTGAAGTCGATGCCCGGGCGCAGTGTCCAGTTGGCACCCTGGTACTTGTAGTACACCTCGTGCACCGAGTAGCAGGCGGTGCCGTTGCGGTCGAGGATCTGTTCCTCCTCGCACAACCCGTCGGCATCCCATTGCATGCACACCATCTCGCCCATGCCGGCCTCTTCGTCGCGGCTGTCGATGCGGGTGTCGTAGTTGATCCGCGTCGGCAGGATGCCGTCGCCATTTACCCAGGCCGGGTTGTCGAAGGACTGGAAATCGGAATGCAGGGTCAGTTTGGTGTCCGGGGCAAAGCGTCGTTCCTTCTTGGCCTTGACCTCGAATTGCAGCTGCTCGTCCGGCTGGATATCCGGGACGGTGACGGTGATGTGGCGGGTGTTGCGTTTTTCGGCCCAGAGTCGGTCCTGATTATCGAATACCCGGATGCGGGTAATCTTGTCATCGAAGTCTGCATAGACCGTGAGCTCGTCACCGGTACACATGTACGTCGGCGTGGACTTGACCTCATAGGCGACATCGCAGCCGGCGATGAGTGCCGCCGCCTGCAACAGGATCAGGTTTCGGAATGGATGGTTGATGGTCTGCCCCCTTCAGATGCCATGCAATCCCCGCTGTATCGGGAACCGGTTATTCCTTGCGCCGCTCCGCCTCCAGCTCCGCGACCAGCCGTTCCAGTGCTTCCAGTTTCTCGCGCGTGCGCATGAGCACCTTCGCCTGCACGTCGAATTCCTCGCGGGTGACCAGGTCGAGGCGGGCGAACGCGCCCTGCAGGAGGGTGCGCACATTCTTCTCCACGTCCTGCTGCAGACCCTTCACGCCGGCGGGGATGCTGTTGCTGATCTGGCGTGCCAGGTCGTCGATGAATTTGGTATTGAGCATGCGCCTACCTTAGTCGAACGTCCGCTGTCCCGTCCATAACCTGTCGATGCGCCATCCTGGCGCACCGTGATGGTGCGCATGCACAGAAATGGCGCATTCTGTGCTCCATTATGTTCTCCTGATATTGCCATGTATTCCAATATCGCATTGATAAATAACATAATGTTTGATCTGGCACGGTTCCTGCTGAATACAAGCTGAATTTCCCTTATTCACAGTTGAGTTGAAGTGGTTCGGTCATTGCACAGTGCTAACCACAACTTTTAGGAGAGATGAAATGATGAAGAAAACCTTGATTGCCACGGCGCTGCTGGCCGGCTCTTCAGCTGCAATGGCAGAAATCAGCGGCAATGTCGCCCTTGTGTCTGACTATGCCTTCCGCGGTGTGTCCCAGACGGACGAGCAGATCGCCATCCAGGGCGGCTTCGATTACGCCCATGACAGCGGCCTCTACGTCGGCACCTGGGCGTCCAACGTCGATTCCACGTTCTTCGGTGGTCCGCGCGATCCACAAATCGAGCTGGATATTTACGCCGGCTATGCCGGTGAAATGGCCAACGGCATCGGTTATGACGTGGGCATCCTGCGTTACGAGTACCCGGGCGGCGACTTCGGCCCTGGATCCAGCCCGGACACTCCGGATACTACGGAACTCTATGCCAGCGGCAGCATGGCCGGCTTCACCGTGTCGCTGAACTACTCCGATGAACTGGCCTTTGTCGGTTCGTCGGAAAGCGCCTGGTACCTGGCCGCCGGCTACGAGATGGAACTGCCGCAGGGCTTTGGTCTTGCACTGCATGTCGG
>JBATJF010000137.1:0-2586 GCA_049668345.1 Gammaproteobacteria bacterium | reverse complement strand
AACTGGCCAGGGCATTCGGCGTGCCGGTGCTGCTCAACTCCGACCTGCGCGACGGCTCGCTGCGCGAGGCGGCCATGGAGGCGGGTATTCCGATGCTGCTTTACGAGGGCGGTGAGGCGCTGCGCTTCCACGAGGTTTCGATTCGCGCCGGCCTGCGCGGGGTGTTGCATGTGATGCGTGTCCTGGGCATGTTGCCCGCCTCACGCCGGCAAAGTCACGTGGTCAAGCCGGTGGTGGCGCGCAGCTCGTCCTGGGTGCGCGCGCCGGAAAGCGGCGTGCTGCGCCTGCAGGCCACGCTGGGTACGCGCGTGCGCAAGGGTGACGTTATGGGCGTCATTGCCGCACCGCTCATCGACAGGGACTGCGAGGTGCAGGCGCCGTTCAACGGCATACTGATCGCGCATACCCACCTGCCGCTGGTACACGAGGGCGAGGCGCTGTTCCACCTGGCGCGTTTCGGCAGCAACGCGGCCGTCGCCGGACAGGTCGAGGTGCTGCAGGAGATACCGGTGCCGGCACTGCCCGAGGACGAGGTGATCTGATATGTCGTTTTGGCGCTTGTCTTTGTGTATGTTGCTGTCCTGCCTGTTACTGCTGCCGCGTGCCTATGCGATTGAGACCGGCGAACGCAATGCCTGGATTGACAACGCACGCAGCGGGCTGGACGGCATCCAGCGTCAGCTCGATGCCCTGGGCGAGTCCGTGCAGGTACAACGCCGGCTACCCGGCTTCAAGGACACCATCCAGCCGATACGCACCGAGGCACGCAATTGCGTCGTGGAGGAGCAGTCGGCAATCGACACCCTCTCCGCGCGCATCACCGCCCTGGGCGCGCCAGGCGCAGACGAAACGCCCGAGGTGGCCGCATCGCGCCGCGACCTGGACCGGCAGTTACAGTCAGCCAACAGCCGGCGCGCCGACTGCGAGCAGATCGGGCAGCTCAGCAAGGACCTGTTCGACCGCATACTGGCAATAGAAAAGGCGGCACTTACCTCGCACCTGCTGACCCACGAACCGGCCACCTGGGAAGTGCTGCCGGCCGCGATTACCGATCCTGTCCCCTGGTCGCGGCTGGGACCGTTTGCCGCCGGGGCAGCGTGCCGGTGTCGTGGCCTTGCTGGTCGTGCTGTTCTTCGCCGGGCTGGGCTTGCGGCATTACTGGCAGACCCGTTCCATGCACTCGGTGCAGATGCGCAGTGTCACCGCCGTGCTGCCCTGGCTGCTGCCGGCTGGCGGGGTGTTCCTGCTGCTGACCGTACTGCTGCCGGAGTGGCCGCCGTCCCTGATTGCCAGCACGGCGCTGGCCATGGTCGTCTGGCTGACCGCGGGCATCATCATCGATACCTGGCTTGCCGGCCGCATGGCCAAGGGGCTGTCCGAGCGCGATGCAAAACTGCTCGGGCGCTGGGTACGCATCCTGGCGGCCTTGCTGTCGATGGGCGGCCTGATGTTGTCCGCCAATGCCGTGATCGGCCTGCCGGACCCGCATTACCTGTTGCTGCGTACGGCATCGCTCTGGCTGCTGGTGGTGGGGCTCACCTGGTCGGCAGTGATCCTCAGGCGGGTACCCGGACTGGCGGGTACCCGCAGCGTGCGTATCTTACTGGTGATGGCGGCGGTGGTGATCGCCCTTGCGGAAACGGCCGGCTACCGCAACCTGTCTGTCTTTCTGCTGATCGGCCTGGGCGGGACGGCGGCCGGCCTGCTGGCCGCCAAGGAAGCCAGTCTGCTGTTTACGCATCTCTACGACGGGCTCGATGAGGGCACCTATGCCTGGCAGCGCGCCTTCCGTCAGTATGTCGGTCTGGCGGCAGAGGAACGGGTGCCGGGGCTGATCTGGTTCCGGCTGGCCAGCGCCCTGGTGATCTGGGCGGCCTTCCTCCTGTGGGCGCTGTGGGTATGGGGCCTGTCCGACCAGGGTGTCGGACTGGTGCTCGACCAGGTCACCGGCGGTTTCGACATCGGATCGCTGCATTTCGCGCCGGCCAAACTGGTCGGTGCGATCGCCGTGCTCGCCATCGGCATGAGCCTGTCACGCTGGATGCGCTACAAGGTGGTGCCGGACCTGGTCAGGCGTTCGCGGCTGGACCGCGGCGGGCGCGAGGCCATTACTACCATCAGTGGCTATGTCGGGGTGTTGGTCACGCTGCTGATCGCACTGGGTGTCGCGGGTATCAATTTTGCGCACCTGGCGCTGGTCGCCGGCGCGCTGTCGGTCGGTATCGGTTTCGGCCTGCAGAACGTGGTGAACAACTTCGTGTCCGGACTGATTCTGCTGTTCGAGCGGCCGGTGCGTACCGGCGACTGGATCGTGGTCGGCGACGTGCAGGGTTTCGTGCGCAAGATCAGCATCCGCTCCACGCAGATCGAGACCTTCGACCGTGCCGACGTGATCGTGCCGAACTCTGACCTGATTTCGAACAGGGTCTCCAACCTGATGCTGAACGACCCCTGGGGCCGCATCATCGTGCCGGTCGGTGTGGCCTACGGTTCGGACGTGAAGCAGGTCATGGAAATCCTGCTTGCCGTCGCCGGCGAGCACCCCGGTGTGCTGAAGAACCAGCCGGGCGTTTCGCCGCCCAAGGC
>JBATJF010000136.1:0-2597 GCA_049668345.1 Gammaproteobacteria bacterium | reverse complement strand
CAGCGTCATGCGCCAGGTGCGCAATATCCCGTCGGTGACCCGCATCACGCGTACGCGCAGCTGAGGGGGCGCCGGTTCGGGAAAACATTGTTTCGCGCACGACTACAGGGAGAAGGTGAGACCGGGTAACGGTCGAGAGACTGGCCTGGGCCATGTAGGAGGTAGAGCACCACAAGTAGGCGCCCTAGGCGACGCATGGAGCAGTTACCGAGAGACGCAGAGGCGCAGAGAAAATATTGCCACAGAGGACACGGAGGACACAGGGATATCAAGGGCTGTGCCGCGGCACAAGCAATACCTGTAGGAGCGGACCGCGTCCGTGATCTTGTTTACGAATACACCGCCTTGGGCAAATACGTACGGGTGCGATGAATTGGCGTGTAGGGTGCGCTGTGCGCACCGGCAATTTCGGACAACCTGATGGTGCGCGCAACGCACCCTGCATACTGAGAAGAATCATTAATCAATAAACAAGGAACCCGACATGACCCGCACCATCATCCAGACCGACCAGGCACCGCAGGCCATCGGCACCTATTCCCAGGCCGTGAAATGCGGCAGTACCATCTACCTGTCCGGCCAGATCCCGCTCGATCCCGCCACCATGCAACTGGTCGAGGGCGATATGGCAGCGCAGATCCGGCGCGTGTTCGACAACCTCGCCGCGGTGGCGACCGCCGCCGGCGGCTCCCTGGCCGATGTCGCCAAGCTAAACGTGTTCCTGTCCGACCTCGGCCACTTCGCCCTGGTCAACGAGATCATGGCTGAATACTTCAGTGAACCCTATCCCGCCCGCGCCGCCGTCGGCGTCGCCGCGCTGCCCAAGGGCGCGCAGGTGGAGATGGATGCTGTAATGGAACTGGATAATTTCGATGAGAACGATTATCTCGATCAATAGATGGTTTGGCTGGGTAGTTAAATCCTATCTCGCGCAAAGACGCAAAGACGCAAAGACGCAAAGGCGCCAGGAAAAGGATAAGCTTTGCCACAGAGAACACAGAGATATAGTCATTCCCGCGCAGGCGGGAATCCACTCGGAATCAGTGAAATCGAGGCTGGTGCAATTAAATAATCTTGAAATTGTTGCCGGCTTCGCCCCGCCTTCCGGCTAGCAAATCCAGCTCGACAGGGCGGCTCGCGCTGGTACTAAAATCCCGCTACGCAGGATTTGGCTGCGATGCTCGGCTGCGCCTGATGGGAGCATGAACCTGACTATATTGATGCAGACTGGGCATGTATTTGAGTCAGGTTATATTTACATAAATAACCAATACATCTTAAAGATAATTATGGCTGGGAATCAAAAAGCTGGTGATGTAGGTGAAAAGGAATTTGTTAAGTACGTTTCGTGCCCTAATTGCGGTAAGCCATTGATGCGGCTTCCCGGGAATTACCCACTTTACGATCTTCAATGCACTGGATGTTCATTTCGAGCACTAGTTAAAACCAATAATTCAAAACCTAAAGATGAAATGTTCGGGACTGCTTGGGAAAAATCGAAAAAGTCCTTAAGTCCGGGGTTATGGTTCCTCCATTGTTTGCCAACTTCAAATGAAAGGAGCAAGGAAAGGACAGGCAGGAAATTATTCTTTATCCATTCATTCCAAAAGCAAACTTAAGAAAACGACAGCTTTGGGCTTCGGCCCGAAGGGCTAATTATAAAATGTGTAATTATGTCGGTTTGTCAAAGCTCCCTTCATTTAAAGGTTTTAAAGGTGAGCCTTGGGAATCTATTTATATCGACTCACCTGATATGTTATTTGTTTACCACTGCGCTCCTATGACAAATCAACTGGTTTTCTTGGCGCCTTTGCGTCTTTGCACGACATGATTTCTCTTGAACCTCGCACCTGACTCAAAAGACCAGCTCGCCACCCTGTCGGTGACGATGCTCAAGGGCGTCGGGCCGCGGCTGGCGGAACGCTTGCTGCGGCTGAACATCCGTACGGTGCAGGATGTGCTGTTTCACCTGCCGCTGCGTTACGAGGACCGCACGCGCATCGTGCCAATGGGGGCAGTGCGGCTCGGCGAGCACGTGGTGGTGCAGGGTGAGGTCGATCTTGCCGAGGTGAAGTTCGGCAAGCGACGTTCGCTGCTGGTGCGTATCAGTGACGGCACCGGTTCGCTGACGTTGCGCTTCTTTCATTTCAATGCGCAGCAGCAGGCAAACTTCGGCCGCGGGCGGCTGGTGCGCTGCTTCGGCGAGGTCCGCAGCGGCGCGGTGACGGCGGAGCTGGTGCATCCGGAGTACCAGTTCGTCACAGCGCACGACTCACCTGAAAACACGGAGCATCTTACGCCGGTGTACCCGGCCACCGAGGGCGTGCACCAGCTGACGCTGCGCGCCATCACCGGGCAGGCGCTGCAGTACCTGAATGGCAGGGCCGGCCACGAGCTGGTGGACTGGCTGCCGGTGGAGCTGGTGAGCCATTTCAGAATGACCTCGCTGCCGGCGGCGTTGCGCTACGTACACCGGCCGCCGCCGGATGCGGACCTGGCCCTGCTGGCCAGCGGCAGTCATCCGGCCCAGCAGCGACTGGCCTTCGAGGAACTGCTGGCGCACCACCTGAGCCTGCGCCGCCTGCGCGAGCGTGCAC
>JBATJF010000135.1:0-4920 GCA_049668345.1 Gammaproteobacteria bacterium | reverse complement strand
CGCCTTCAGGGCGGCATGCAGTGGTGTGCCGGTTTCCAGCAGCAGTGACAGCTGCTCGGTAAAAAACATGCGCTCGCGCACACCCGGCTGCGCCCGCCGGCGGCGCCTGGCGCGTGGAGCGGATTTGGCCGGTACCTTGCTGGCCTCGACCCGGCGCGTGGCGGCAACTTCAAGCGGCATACGCCCGCATCCTAGATATTGATGACACGCGAAACCTCCTCGATCGTGGTTTCCCCGCTGCGGACGTGATCCAGCCCGTCGTGGAACAGCGTCCTGATGTGGCGCTCCCTCAGGTAGGCAGTCAGTTCCTCGCGCCCCGCATTGGCCGTAATCAGTCGCTGCAGCGCCTCGTCGCTGTCGAGCACCTCGTGGATGCCCATGCGCCCGCGATAGCCGGAGTCATAGCATTCCGTGCAGCCGCGCCCGCGCGCCAGCTTCACCTGACGCTCGCCCTCCCAGCCGAACTGCCTGACGAGGTCGGGTCCGGCAACATAACTTGTCTTGCAGGCCGGGCAGATGGTACGCACCAGGCGCTGTGCGACCACTCCGATCAGCGCGGAAGACAGCAGGTAGGGCTCCACGTCCATGTCGATCATGCGCGTAATCGCGCCGATGGCGTGGTTGGTGTGCAGCGTCGACAGCACGAGATGGCCGGTCAGTGCGGCCTGTACGGCAATCTCGGCAGTCTCGCGGTCGCGAATCTCGCCCACCATCACGATATCGGGGTCCTGGCGCAGGGTGTGCCGGAGGATGGTCGAGAAGGTCAGGCCGATATGCTCGTGCACCTCGTTCTGGTTGACGATCTCGATCTGGTATTCAACCGGATCCTCGATGGTCACGATGTTCTTTTCCATGCTGTTGAGGTAATTCAGTGCTGCGTACAGCGAGGTGGTCTTGCCGCTGCCGGTCGGGCCGGTCACCAGGATGAGTCCATGGCTGCTGTCCAGCAGCGACTTGAAGGTTTTGAGGTTCTCCTCGCTCATACCCAGTTTGTTCACATCGAGCAGCGCCTGGTTCTTGTCCAGCACGCGCAACACGACCTTTTCACCGAACAGCCCGGGCAGCGAGCTGAAGCGCAGGTCGACCGCACGCCCCTGCGTGTGAACCTGGATGCGGCCGTCCTGCGGCATGCGCCGTTCGGCGATATCGAGATTCGCCATCACCTTGAGACGCGATACGATCGACGGGTGATACTCGGCGCCGAGCGTGGTGACCTCGTAAAGCACACCGTCGATACGGCAGCGTATCCGCGTCCTGTGGCGTGACGGTTCGATATGGATGTCACTGGCACCATCGCGGATCGCACGCTGCACCAGCGAGTTGACCAGGTTGATGATCGGGCTGCCGTCCGCCATTTCGTCGATGGCGGCATAATCATCACGGACGACATTCTCGACAATGGAAAAGTCTGCATCCACGTCGCCGACCAGTTCGATGGTATCCACATTGCCCGCATAGGCATCGTTGAAGGTATTGAGAATCTCCTCACGCCGGGCGATCACCGGTCTGACACGGCAGCCGGTGAGCTTTTCGATTTCATCAAGTACCGGCATGGCCTGTGGATCCGAGGTGGCGAGATAGAGCACACCACGCAGCCTTTGCAGCGGCAGCACGTGCAGGCGCTTCGCAACGCGCTTGTCGATACTGCCGATGATTTCCGGGTCATAGATGCCGGCACGCAGGCGTACACAGGGCACCTGCAGTTGTTCGCCCAGCGCACTCAAAACGTCCTGTTCGGACACCCAGCCCTTGTCGATAATAATCTGTCCCACACGCCGGGAGCTGCGCTTCTGCAGCTCGATCGCCTCGTCTATACGCTCTTCGGTCAGCAGTCCACGGGCCAGCAGTATGTCACCAAGACGTTGCGGGCGGCCTGCCACGGGCTGCCGCAGCGGCGACTCTGCGTCCATCAGGGTGACGAAGTCTGAAAAGGTGGTGAGTTGCAGGATGTCCCTGATAAGACTGTTCGCATGCGCCAGCTTCAGCCAGCCACCCAGCCGCACCGCCTGCTCCTGGATGTCCACCAGCGCCTCGAGCGCCGCACTGTTGAGCAGCCGGACCGAGCCCAGGTCCACCACCAGCTGGGTGTCGCCCGCCTGCAGGCAAGCGGATGCTGCACTGACAAGCCCCTGTATTTCCGCCATGCTGACCAGCGCCGTACGCGGCGCCAGGTGTGTCATCACACCCACGCGCGTGCGCAGCACCTCATTGGCCATGTATTCAGGCGAAGCACTCATCGCGGCATCCGTCCCGGCAGGCGGATATCGACGCAGGACAGGAGCATCAATTGCAGGACAGACACGATTTGCGTCCCGGTACCGGTGCCTATCCGGCCTGTACAGACAGTGCACCGGCCAGTCCGGACAGGTAGTCCGTCAGCGGCCGCGGTTCGTCGATGGCGTAGCCCTGCAGATAATCCAGCCCCATCAGCGCCAGGCGCTCTGCGAGCGCCTCGCTCTCGACATACTCGGCAACGGTGCGCAAGCCCATGACATGGCCAATCTGGTTGATAGACGCCACCATGGCATGCGACACCTTGTCTTCCAGAATCTTCCGCACAAACGAGCCGTCGATTTTCACATAGTCGACCGGCAGCTCCTTCAGGTAGCTGAATGTACTCAGACCGGTACCGAAATCATCCAGGGAGAAGTGACATCCCAGCTTCTTCAGTTGCTCGATAATCCTGAGTGCAGCCGTCTTGTTGCCGATGGCCGCCGTCTCGGTCACCTCGAAACAGATACAGTCCGGAGCGAGACCGTACTGGTGCAACTTGTCCCTGATGTAATCCGCCAGACCGACATCGGCAAGTGACTGTCCCGACAGGTTGATGGACACTGTCCCCTGCCCGGACTTGCCGGCGATGCCGGCCGCTGCCAGGGTGGAAAAGGTCGCGTCGATAACCCAGCGATCTATGGCCGGCATCAGGTTGTACTGTTCTGCGGGCTGCAGGAACGCAACCGGATTCATCACAGCACCATCCTCGCCGATCAGCCGCAGCAGCACCTCGAAATGGTACTGTTCACGGCTTTCCGCCACCGGCCGGATCGTCTGGCAATAGAGCCTGAAGCGGTTCTCACGCAGCGCCTTCTGGATAGTGGTCGCGTATTGCATATTGTGTTTGCGCATCACCAGGTCCTGGTCATTCTGGCGGAACACCTGAAGCTGGCCATTGCCCAGCTCCTTGGCCGCCTCACGCGCCAGCTCCGCCGCCTCCATCACCTGCTCAATCTTGTGGATGTGAGGCTCGACGACGGTTATGCCAATGGATACCGAAAGATCGAGCACCATCCCGTCCCAGGACAGACCGCCTTCTTTCACCTGCTCGCGCAATGTCTGCGACACCTTCATACCCTGCTCGATACCGCAGCTTTCGAGCAGTACACCATAGCGCCCCTCGCCCAGGTAACTCACAGTATCCGTGCCGCGCAGCTTGTGGCGCAGCATCTCGCCAACACTCCTGATGACATGATCCCCAGCCGACCTGCCGAGACTTTCATTCACCACCTGCAGGCGATCAATATCGATATTCAGCAGGCAGTGAAACACGCCTTCGTCGCGCGACTGATCGAGCGCCCGCTGCAGGACACTCTCGAAGGCAAGCTGGTTCATCAGCCCGGTCAGCGCGTCGTAGTTGGTCTGCGTGATTTTCGCGACCTTTTTCGCCATGACCTTGAGCAGGCTACGGTCGCTGTTGTAAAAGTCGGCACGGTATATATGGTTGAGGCAGATCAGGATCCCGTCAATGTCATCACGCGCGTTGTAGACAGGACAGGAGAGTATTTTATAGGGCATTTCCAGTGACAGCTCATCTCGCCGGCGGTCGGTGATATCGTTGATCAGCAGGCAGTTGCCATGTGCCCGCGCCTGCGGCAAATAGTCACGACTCAGCCGCCGTATGATTTCATAGGGCGCATGGATCGGATCACGGCTACCGAGCGCACAGAGGATACGTTCCTGCTGCGGATAGACTATGGCCACCATGTCCACATCGAGGTATTCGACGTAGTTCTCTATCAACTGCTTCAGCGTGATGTCCTCATCCTCGATGCTGGTATTGCCATCCGAGGTGTCGTACATCAGGTTGATTTCCTCGTAACGCCCGGCCAGTTCCTGCGCCATGGCATTCAACTCGACAGTCAGCCGGTATTCCTTTTCGATACACTCGACCACGGACATGAACGCCACGTCCACGGCATGATCGAGGTCCGTAACACCGGGATCGCCGCCCGCAGCGCCGGTGGCGACAAGCACCGCGGCCGTTTCGCCGGCGGGTGTATGGATATCCATTACATAGGTAATACTGTCACTGCCCTTGTCGGCCGCAAGACGCGATTCAGTCCCGACGGACAACTGTTTCATGGCCCTGTCGACTCTCACGCCGGAAGGCGCCACCGGCGCCGTGTTGCCCGCGTCCGCCGCCAGCACCGCACCGGACAGGCTGCAGATATAGAAGTCCATGCCGTGCGGCATCAATTGCCGCAACAGCTGGAAGTAGCGTGCGAAGCTGATGTCGTTCAGCGCGTCGGATGACATTGACGCTCTCCGCTGAAGCTGTTGCTGATGAAGAATTCTTCCAGCCTGCCAAGCAGCCTGCGGATACTGACCGGCTTCTCCAGGAAATCCAGGTTGCCCATGGCCCTTGACCAGGAGCGGTGCTCATCCTCTGCACGTGCGGTCAGGATGTAGATACCGAATTCTCGATCGGGCATCTCCTCCATGATCCTGCTGCACAGCTCCTTGCCGGTCATGCGCGGCATGTCGATATCGCTGATCAGGAGATCAGGCGGATTGCTGCGTATCTTTTCCAGCGCCTGCTGTCCATTACCGGCCTCCTCGACACTATAGCCGGCATTTTCCAGTGCCAGCCGCATCACCCGGATGACATGTGGCTCATCGTCGACAATCAAAATCCTTTTCATG
>JBATJF010000134.1:0-1508 GCA_049668345.1 Gammaproteobacteria bacterium | reverse complement strand
CCGTTGGCGACGAACAGGTCGAGGTCACCGTCGTTATCGTAGTCGAGCCACTCCGAGCCGAAGCCGGTATAGGCCAGGCTGATGCGCCCCAGCTTGCGGGCATCGGTGGCGTCGAGGAAGTTGCCGGTGCCGTCGTTGACGTAGAGCGTATTGGTCTCGCGGTCGAGGTGGGTCATGAACAGGTCCTCGTCACCGTCGCCGTCGAAATCGCCGGCGGTCACGCCCATGCTGGCCTCCGCCTTGCCATAGGCGTTGATGGCCACGCCCGCCATGAGCGCGGTGTTTTCGAAACTGCCGTCGTGGCGGTTGATCCACAGCTGGTTGTCGTCGCCGTCGTTGGCGACGTAGATGTCGAGCCAGCCATCGCCGTTGAAATCCGCGCAGGTCACGCCCAGGCCGGGACCGAATGCCGCACCCAGCCCGGCGGCGTCGCTGACATCGGTGAAACGGCCGTCGCCGTCATTGCGGAACAGCCGGTCGCGCACCTTCTCGTAGGACTGCGGCCCGCAGTAGTCGAGCTTGCCATCCGCACCGGCGCACTGCTTGTTGCCGGCCACGGTGAAGCGCACGTAGTTGGCGACGAACAGGTCGAGGTCACCGTCGCGGTCGTAGTCAAGGAAGGCGGCACTGGTACTCCAGCGCGGATCGTCGACACCGGCCGTGGCGGTTACATCGGTGAAACGGCCGTTGCCGTCGTTGTGATAAAGCGTGTTGGGACCGAAGCCGGTGACGTAGAAATCGGTGTAGCCGTCGTTGTCGTAATCGCCGGTCGCCACGCCCTGAGCATAGCCCTCATTGCCGAGTCCGGCTGCCGAAGTGACATCGGTGAAGCGCAGCGTCCCGCCCGGGACCAGGTCGTTGCGGAACAGGCGGTCACCGGGCGGCTGGCCGGGTGGCAGCGGGAACAGTGCCACGTCGACCGGCTGGTCGGGATCGGGCATGGCTGCCTGCGGCAAATAGACATCCAGGTCGCCGTCGTTGTCGTAGTCCAGCACGGCCACGCCCGGACCGAATATCTCGGGCTGGTAATAGGCGCCGCTGGCGCCGTTGAAATGGGTGAACACCAGGCCCGTGGCGGCGGCCACCTCTTCGAATGGCGCTTTAACGGCGGCAGGCGGCGGCGTCTGTGACCGTCCCGCCTCGTCACCCTCGCAGCCGGCCAGCCATACGCTGACGAACAGCAAACTCCGGCAACCGAATGAGATATATCCCTGCGTCATGGACTCTCCTGCCACTGTGTCTGTGTGTGCATGATCTCGTTCAGCAGGCCTTGCTGCCCCCGTTCCGCAGCCTGTGCGCGCGCCAGCTCCAGCACGGCCAGCGCCCGCTCGCGCTGGCCGGCCTCGTGCCGGACCTGTGCGATGCGTTGCAGGTAGAACGCGCGTTCGCGCGGCCCGGCCGCTGCCGCCAGCTCCAGAAAAGGCTCCGCCTCGCCCTGCCGCTCGCCCAGCATCAGCAGGCGTCCCAGCAACAACGCGGCGCGGTGATTGTTCGGATCGCTGTCGAGT
>JBATJF010000133.1:0-5233 GCA_049668345.1 Gammaproteobacteria bacterium | reverse complement strand
TCTCGACATCGGCGTCGAACGGGGCCGGCGCGGTCCGCAACCGGCCCCGCAGCGGGAAGCCGTCCTGCACCGCCTTGACACTGGACAGCTGCAGGTCGTCGCCGCCCACCACCACGCTGGCGAATTCGAGGGTCTCGATCGCCTGCAGGCCGGTGGACCGTGCTGCACGGAGCCAGGCGGCGTCCACCGGTCGCGGGCTGTTCAGGGCCAGGTCGGCGCCGAGAAAGTCCGCTGACTGGTTGACCATGCCGCGGCCCAGCCGGTCGGTGAAGAAGCCGATGGCCGTGCTGGCCGCCACGGCAATCACGAGGGCAACGGCCAGGATACGCAATTCCCCGGAACGCCAGCTCCGGGCCAGCAACCGCATGGACAGGCGCCAGCGGATCACGCGGGGCTCGCCTCCTGCACATCGGAGACCACCCGGCCGGCCTCCAGGCGGATAAGGCGCTCGCAACGGCCGGCCAGGTGCTCGTCATGGGTCACGAGGACCAGGGTGGTGCCCTTGTCCTGGTTGAGGCGAAACAGCACATCGATCACCCGTTCGCCGGTCACGTTGTCGAGATTGCCCGTCGGCTCGTCGGCAAACCGGATGGCGGGATCGGTGGCGAAGGCGCGCGCAATGGCCACCCGCTGCTGTTCACCGCCCGAGAGCTGTTTCGGATAATGCTGCAGGCGCCCTTCCAGTCCGACGCGACCCAGCAACTCCGTCGCACGCGCCTGCGGGTCCGGCCGCCCGGCCAGCTCCAGCGGCAGCATGACATTCTCGAGTGCCGTCAGTCCGGGCAGCAGCTGGAAGGACTGGAACACGAAACCCACCAGTTCGCCGCGCACCCGGGCCCGGCCGTCTTCATCCAGGTCGTTGAGTCGATAGCGGGACAGGAACACCTCGCCGTCGGAAGGAAGATCCAGCCCGGCGAGCAGCCCCAGCAGGGTCGACTTGCCGGACCCGGACACGCCGGTGATGGCCACGGACTCCCCAAGCCGGATCTCGAATCCGATGTCCGTGAGGATATCCAGCGGACCGGCGGCAGTATCCACACGTTTACTCAAGTTTCGGGCGGCTATCATGGTGGTATCCTTTGTTCTCGCCATGCTGAATCGAATCCTGCTCCTGTTGCTGCTGATCCTGCCGAATACGGCGCCTGCCGGTATCATACTGGTTGTCGGCGACAGTCTCAGCGCCGCCTACGGCATGCCTGTCGAAAAGGGCTGGGTCGCCCTGCTCGCCGAGCGCCTGGATACCCGGGATTATCCCTTCCGGATTGTCAATGCCAGCATCAGCGGCGACACCACCGCCAGCGCCCGCGCCCGGCTGTCCCGTGCCCTTGCCAGCCATGCGCCGGCCGTGGTGCTGCTGGCGCTCGGTGGCAATGACGGCCTGCGCGCCCTGTCCCTCGACGCGATGAAGGACAACCTGGCTGCCATGATTGCCAGCGTGCGGGAAGCAGGCGCACAGCTACTGCTCATCGGTGTGCAGCTGCCTCCCAACTATGGTCCCCGATACACCGAAAGGTTCCAGGCCGTGTACCGCGAACTCGCCCGGGAGCATGACACGGCCCTGCTGCCTTCGCTCGTGGACGGCATCGGCACAGAGCAGAGCCTGATGCAGCCGGATGGTATTCATCCCAATGCCGCCGCCCAGCCCCTGATACGGGACCGTGTCTGGGAGACACTGGAGCCGCTGCTGGAGCGGACGGAGAATATCCGGGCATTGGCCAACCCGGGTCAGAACGCAGTTTCCGTTGATACTGAAACACCTGCGCCCTGACCCGCTGCAATCCGCACGCTGTCATGACGTCGACGCTGCACTGCCACCATGCTGCAGAGTCGAGCCTGCTCATGCTGAAACCGGTGACTGGCTGGCAACAGGGATTGCGTGGCCTGCATATCGCCGGGGTTGTTCGCTGTGCTCGCTCTTCATCGCTCACGGCTAATATAAACAGCGACGCAAGACGGCGCTGGCCCGAAGGGCGGAGCACATGGATATACGGAGTAATCCACCATCAATCATTCATAGAAAAAGAGGGGCGAGGCCCCTTTCTTGCCAGATGGCGGAGAGGGAGGGATTGCCGGGCACTTCCCTGTGCCCGCCCTGTGTATCGTTCCGGCCCCCAACGCAGGATCGCCCACCGAATCAGCCTGCCGGGCGTCAGTCCCCGCGTCAGGTGGATGCCTTGCTATTGCATGACTATTCATAGTCTTACATAGCCTTTCTGCGATACTTTCACAAAATAACGCCCCGTCAGACTCAGGTCAGTCGTCCCATCGACCCACACCCGGAATCACCACCTGGTGCTCGTTGTAGACGCCGGTATCGGCGCTGCGATGACAGGCCTGGCAGTTACTGAAACTACCCACCGCCGTATTGCCCTGAATGAAGCTTGCCGGAATCTCGTAGTGCTCGCGGCGAAAATAATCCGTCTCCGTGATTCGAGGCAGCGCATTTGAGGCAGCCGAACCGCTGGCGAAGGCACGCGAGCGGGACTGGCCTGCATGGTCAGCCGCATTCACGATCAGATAACGACGAATTTCATCGGCCGTTTGCCGGTCGAGTGACGCATCATCGCCGTAGTGATCATCCAGTGCGCTCATGATACGTTCCCAGGACTGTTGTGGCAGCAACCCCGGCTGATAGGCGAAGTGACAGGCACCACACTCATTCCTGTAGGCGTCGCTCACAACCGGTCGCACATCCGGGCGCGATCCGGGCCAGGCACTGCGGCGGATGCCGTCCTCACGGTCGTCCGACTCGCGCTGGTTTTGATAGCGCCCTTCATCTTCCCGTTCGTCCTCTCCGGCGGAACTCATTACGGTGCCGATGGTGGCGACGGAAAGGATTCCGATAACAATCAGAATAATGGTCTTTTTCATGGCAATGCTCCTTTGTGAATGATTCATTGACTGGTCATGTATTGAATAAAGTCGCCCTTTTCCTGCGGCGTACATTCACGCCCGAGTGTCCACCGGCAGTTCCGGCGAAACCATTTCTCGACCTTACCCGGGTCACTCAGTCGTGCGGGATTGACCGAAACAGCCATTGGCTCGATAGGCTTTCCGGTTTCGATGTGCTTGCCGGGCTGGCCGGGATCCGTCCCGTGACAACTGGCACAACTCCGCGCGCCCGCTGCACCGGCAGATTGATGTGTCTGCGTCCATGCGGATCCACCCGCCTCTGCCGAGAAGGGTCCAGCACCGGCATCCCGGTAGCCCTGCATCAGGTCCACGCCGGCCGCAAGGGCCGCGCCGGCGAACAGGATCCCGGCCATGCCAAAGACAATCCTCGATTTCATTGTGTTTCCCTCCGTTTCAGTCCCGTGACCATGGCCACGATCAGGTTCTCGCGATGCTGCCAACTGGCCCACACCACTCCGGCGACATGCAGGACAACGAGCAGCAGCGTCAGGTTGGCCAGGAACTCGTGCATATCCTCGATGCCGGATGCCCAGCCCGCCGGCAGGCCACCGAGCAACGGCGCCATGGGGCCCGACAGTTCCTGCGCGCCATAGACAGCCAGCCCGCTGAGGCCGGTGGCGGCCAGGCTCACGATGAGCGCCACCACCATGGCACCGCCTGCAGGATTGTGTCCGAGGTAACGGGCAGCCCTCGATCGGCCGGCGTCTTTCAGATAGGCCAGGATTTCGGCCGGCTCCTTTACAAAATCCGACCAGCGGGCGTGGCGCGGTCCCGCAAATCCCCACAGCAGCCGGACGGCAATCAGGCCGAGGATGACGTAGCCTGCCCACACATGCAGGGCAAGCCAGTCATCCTCGGCCACGTACGCAATCGTGAAGCCCGCTGCCAGACTCCAGTGGAACAGGCGCACCAGCGGATCCCAGACGCGCACCATCCCTGGCTGTGCCACAGGGGTGGTGCTGGTGGATAAACATGTTGTTTCGTTCATGGCTTGCATCTCGATAGTTGCCTTTCAGGGTCAATCGTCACTGTTGTGCCTGCGCCGGTGGCGGATGTCCTCGACTGCCGATACGCCCGTGGACGCGGCACCGGGGATGATGCCGGACAGGAATGGAATCAGGCTTTGTTTCATGGGTGATGCCTCCGTCGCCAGCCGGCATCGAAGTCGTCATCAGACACGACTCCGCTTCCGATGCTTGCTAATCTAGCGCAAGGGTCCTGACCGACCCCTGAACACCGTTGTCAGCCTTTTGTCAGGTAACACTGCGCCATAATCAGGTCATGAAACATCGATTGATATTGAATGTCCTGAAAACGGCCCTCGCTGTCTCACTGCTGGCCGCGAGCCACATCGCATCGACCGGTGACCGTGAATACCAGTGGGAGGATGACGACCATGCCTATGACCGCGCACGCCGTGCGGTCGATCTCGGCGAGGCCCTGCCGATTGCGGAACTGCTGGAGCGCATGAAAACCCGGGTTCCCGGCGAAGTGGTCGGGATCGAATTCACGCAGGAGCACGGGAGATGGGTTTACGAGTTCAAGATCGTTGACGACAGCGGTCTCCTCCTCGAAGTCCATGTCGATGCGAAAACCGGCAAGGTCCTGTCGATGGAGGAAGACTGATGCGTATTCTCCTGGTAGAAGACGACGACCAGACAGCTGCAGCCGTGCTCGCCTCTCTCGCCAGTGCCGGGTACGTGGTCGACCATGAAAGCGAGGGCGAACAGGCCTGGTTCAGGGGGGATACCGAATCCTACGCCGCTGTCATCCTCGACCTTGGACTGCCGGGCATGGACGGGTTGTCGATACTCCGGAAATGGCGCCAGGCCGGACAGACCTTCCCGGTCCTGATTCTCACCGCCCGCGGCAACTGGAATGAACGTGTCGAGGGTATCGATGCGGGAGCAGATGACTACCTGCCCAAACCGTTCCAGATGCAGGAACTACTGGCCCGCTTGCGTGCCATCCTGCGGCGGTCGGCGGGACAGGCAACCCCCGTTATCACGATCGGTCCCCTGTCACTCGACACCCGTCAGATGCGCGTCAGTGTGAACGACGTGCCTGTGCATCTGTCACCGCAGGAATACCGTCTGGTCAACTATCTCGTACTGCATGCGGGACGCGTGGTATCGCAGCTCGAACTGACCGAGCAGTTGTACGCCCGTGATTTCGAGCGGGACTCCAACGCCGTTGAGGTGCTGATCGGGCGCGTGCGCAAAAAGCTCGGCATCGACCTGATCCAGACGCGCCGGGGCTTCGGCTACGTCATCGAGACGCGGAACCCGTGACGCAACGTTCGCTTCGCTTCCGCCTGCTG